>DASTVU010000283.1:0-6453 GCA_035758935.1 Pyrinomonadaceae bacterium
ACTGCTCGCACGCATCAGGGCACACCTGCGAAGAGCGGCAAAACAAGTGGTCCCCATCGAGAATTTTACATTTGGTGACGTGGAGTTGAATTTCAAGAAACTCAAAGCGCGCAAAGGCGGACAGGCATTAGATCTTTCAGCTCGCGAATTTGAGATCCTGCATTACCTTATCCAGCATCGAGGCGAGATCGTCACACGCGATCAACTGCTCGACGAAGTTTGGGGCTACGAAAGCAGTCCGGTTACGCGTACCGTTGATAACCATATCGCGAGGCTGCGTCAGAAAATCGAACCACAACCGTCGGAGCCGCAACACATCATCACCGTACACCGCATCGGCTATCGCTTCATCGAATAGCCACGCCGAACCATCCACAGATTACGCAGATACAACTTTTTACAATCTATTTACAGTGTGTGGAGACTTGGGCGTGCAAAGACTATACGCTCTCGCGCAATGAAACAAAGCGTCCTGTTAACCATCACATCTCTGCTCACACTCCTCTTTCTGTCGCTCCACCATGCAGACGACGTCGTCCGCGGATTTGCGCCCGGAAAGTTTTCGAACCTCATTGTGATAGTCTTCATGGTCCTCTGGCTTTACTCAACAACGCTCGTACTGGCCGAACGGCGGTCGGGGTACATCCTGATCCTGGTCTTGTGTCTCCTTGGGGCGGGCATCCCGGTTATTCACATGACAGGAGCGGGAATGTCAGGCGGTAGGATCGCCAACTCGAGGGGAGCCTTCTTCTTCGTCTGGACACTTGTCATCATCGGCGCGATGGGACTCTTCTCCGTCCTGCTCGCGGCGCGCGAATTGTGGCGACTACGACGTAAAGATTAGTACTCGAGCTTGCCGTCGTACATCATTTCCTCAACTTTGAAACGCATGTTTAGATTCACCGTAGCAATTTCAGATACGAATCTAACTTCCCCACTCTCGCTGCTGAGAAAAGGCCGTTCGTCCACTATTCGCTCGAAGATGAATTTTGCACCCAACCCGTCGGCACTCGGAGCCTGGTAGATGTGTAAATAGAGACGCTTGCCGTCTTTGCGCTCGAGGTACGTGTTGTTCTTCAACGATCCAGTGGTGGCAGCCGCGAATGCCTGTATCGCCTTCGACGAGAATCTTTGATCGCGGGACTCAAAGCCGACAGTGACGGCGATCCATTTATCAAATTTCCGCTCCACAAAATCATTCATATACATTTTGACTTTGGGATCTTCAGTCGTTTGGTCCAACTCAATCAGCCGTGCGAACGCTTGCCGGATCGGCTTGGCCGAGAGAAAACGAATTCGATATCTCACCTCTGTCGCCTGATTGGTCGCGCCGCCGCGCTCGTCGCGCAATGGGTCTGCGTTACTCGCGCCAGTCCTCGCATTGGGCGCAGCTTGTGGCCGAAACATCATTTCTGAAGTGTCGGTTTCTGTTTGCGTCTTTCCCCACGAAGAGTCGTTGAGAATCGTTTCCGCTTCCTTTCTGGTCCATTCCTGCCACAGCTTCAGTTTCTTTTGTGCGTGGCTGGTATTGGTTATGACGGTGGCAAGTAAGAGTATGCAGAGGGACAGTTTCTTCATACGCCTGGAGCTTCCAAAATTTTGCATGTCCCGAGACACGGGTTCAGTTGATCTTCACCAGGGGCAATCACTGTGCCCTTGCGAGATGACGCGCGCAGTGTTACTCACCGGTGAAGGATCTTGCTGGATTTGGATCTGAGCTATTCTGAATCGTGAATGCCGTAAAGGTGCCTCATTCAAATTTTTAGACGAAGGTCTTTCAACCTGATATCGTTCAAACCATGACCCAGACAACGTTCAGCGCGAGTCGAAAACTGCTCGCCTGGGGAGTACACATCTTCACGGCCAGCGGATTGATTGTGGGATTACTTGCTCTGGTTGCAATCATCAATCGCGACTGGCGAGCAGCGCTGTTGTGGCTCTTCGTCGCAGTGTTGATCGACACCGTCGACGGACGTTTAGCCAGAACGTTTCGGGTGAAAGAGGTATTACCGAATGTCGACGGGAGAATGCTGGATTATGTAACTGACTTTACTAACGACGTACTCTTGCCAACGATATTCTTGTACGAATCCGGCCTCTTGCCCTCATCAATCCGTTTCGTTTGCTGCGCAGCAATCCTGCTCGTGTCGTCTTACCACTACACAAACCTCAAGGCGATTACCGATGATTTCCGTTTCAGAGGATTTCCTGCGATGTGGAACTTCGTTGTGTTCTATCTTTTTGTGCTGGGGTTGAGTCCGTTGTGGAACGTCGTTGTAATAGGTGTGTTTTGTTGTCTTCACTTCACCCCGATCGATTTCATTTATCCGACGCGCACCGTAAGACTTAAGAAGCTGACTTTTGCCTTAGTGTTGTTGCTGGCAGTCGTGAACCTCGTCATTCTGATTCAGCATCCTTTGCGTAATTTTCTGCTGCTCACAATCTCGCTTGTTATCGTCGCCTACCTAATGGCGCTCAGCCTGTATCAAACCATTAACCACAGATCACACGGATTATAAATCCGGATTTTTGATCGGTGTTATCTGTGGCTCACTAATCCGGTAAGTCGTGAAGTCTTCGCCGGGATTTACAAATTGATTCAGTTCGAGCTTGTACTGCTTATCGTAAAGCTGCCGGTACCGGCCGTCGGCTGCCAACAATTCTTCATGCGTACCACGCTCAACGATCTCACCGCCTTCAAGCACCAGTATCTGATCGGCGCTGCGAATTGTTGAGAGCCGGTGCGCGATAACGAATGTTGTTCGCCCTTGCCTCAGCGACCGCAACCCATCCTGAATCATCGCTTCACTTTCACTGTCGAGACTCGAAGTCGCTTCATCCAGAATCAGCAATCTCGGATCCGCCAAAATCGCCCGCGCGATCGCAATGCGCTGACGCTGACCACCGGAGAGCTTCACTCCGCGCTCACCAACAACCGTGTCGTACTTCAGCTCAAAACCTTCGATGAACTCTTCACAATGCGCAATGCGGCTGACATTCTTAATCTCATCGATCGTTGCGTGAGGATTTGAAAACGAAATGTTTTCGGCAATCGTCCCGTCGAACAGAAAATTATCCTGCATCACCACGCCGAGGTAAGAACGGAAATCGCGCAGCTTTATAGTCTGCAGGTTTTTGCCGTCAATTCTGATCGTGCCTGAAAGTGGTTGATTGAAATTCATCGCGAGACTGATGAGCGTGCTCTTGCCGGAACCGCTGGAACCAACCAGGGCTGTCGTCGAGCCAGCCGGCGCCGTGAAAGAAATTTTCTTAAGCACGGGAACGCCAGGGTTGTACTCAAACGACACGTTCTCGAATTCCACCTCGCCCAGCACTTCCGGTAAAGGCGCGCGGTTCGAATCTTCGTCGTCCTCAGTCTTCATATTCATCACTTCGCGAATGCGATCGAGTCCGGCGAAGGCTTCGGTGATCTGTGTGCCGATCGCTGCGAATTGAATCAGCGGCATCGCCATCATCCCCGTGAACATTACATACATAAAGAGGTCGCCAACGGTCATTTGTCCGGTCACAACGGAATTGCCGCCGACGAGGATGATTACTACGCCTACTGCGCCGATAACGAGGGCTGAAAACGCTGAGATGGCTGACACACCCGTCATCGATTTTGCGATGTTGCGAAAAAGCTTGTGAGCTCCGCGCGCGAAGGTCAGCGCCTCCCGTTTCTCAGCCGTGTAAGCTTTGACAATCCGTATGCCTCCCAACGATTCGGCCAGGCGGCCCGTGAGCGCTGCGGTAATCTCGCCGCGTTCGCGGAACAGTGGACGCAAGCGTGTGAAGGCAAAGGCAAGTGCGCCGCCAAATCCACCGAGCACGAGAATGGTGATCGAAGTCAGACGCCAGTTAAGCCAAAACAAAATAGCCAATGCGACCAGGGCCGTGATGACACTGCCGGTGAGTTGGACCAGTCCGGTTCCAACGAGGTTACGAATGCCCTCAGCGTCGTTCATGATCCGGGAAATCAATTTGCCCGTTTGAGTTGAATCGAAATAGTTGATGGGCAATCGAGAAATGTGCGCCTGGACCTGCTTGCGCATCTCGGTAATCGCACGTTGGGCCGCGACACCTAATACTTGTGACAGACTGAAACTGGTTAACGCCTGAACGAGAGTCGCACCACCCGCAGCTAGTGCAATCTTCCAGAGCAAATCTGTTCGTCCTTGCCCGATCACGACGTCGATCAAATATTTGGTTGACGCAGGCAACACCAGGCCCATCGCCTGATTGATGATCATGAGAACAGCGCCGAGTGCGAGCCGGTGACGGTGCGTCCACACCAACTCCCGTGCATCAGCCCATGCAGACGACCAGCGTATTTTTCTTTTAGGTTCAGGCATTAGCTTTCAGACCAACGGCTTTCAATCTTCCCGTAGCTTTAATCGAACTGACATTATGCCATGTCCACAACTCTTGTGGGTTCGGCGCAAAACCTATTTAATAGGGACCAGCTCAGCTCAATCTTAGTCAGCTATCGCAACGGCGTCATTTCTTCGCACCACACCGATCCAACAGTTGCGAGAACCAGGAGAGTCAATGTCATCAGAAAACGAATTCTTTGACGCAGTGATCATTGGTTCAGGATTCGGCGGATCCGTGATGGCCTATCGACTGGCTGAAGCCGGTTTGCGCGTCTGCCTGTTGGAACGCGGTAAGGCATATCCTCCCAATTCTTTTCCACGGAGACCATATGACCTGGGCCAGAACTTCTGGGATCCAAGCTCCGGTCTCTATGGACTCTTCGACATCTGGTCGTTCAAGAAATCGGGAGCACTCGTGTCGAGCGGCCTGGGAGGTGGCTCACTGATCTACGCCAACATCCACCTTCGCAAAGACCCGAATTGGTTTAAGGAAGATCGGCCGGATGGTGGATACAATCCCTGGCCCATCACGTACGAACAACTCGAATGTCACTACGAGCGAGTCGAAAAGATGATGAACGTGCAGAAGTACCCGCTCGCGCATTCACCTTACGACAAGACGCCTAAGACTCTGGCTATGCAAGAGGTCAACCGAGTTATCCAAACCGGCGACAATTCAACTCATAAATGGTTGCCTCTCAATTTAGCCGTCAGCTTTCGAACGAAGCATGTCTCCAGTCCCGATGAAGATGACCCTGCGAATCCTCCAATCATGGGAGCTCAGATTCCTGAGGATCGACCGAACTATCATTCCGTTACGATGAAACGCGAACTGCCGCGTGCTACCTGTCGTCTCTGTGGCGAATGTGACATTGGTTGTAATTACGGAAGCAAGAACACTCTCGACTACACGTACATCACGGCGGCTATTCATCAAAAACCACATCCCGCGCAGGTTGAAACGTTGTGCGAAGTAAAGAATGTGAGTCCTCTTGAAGGAGTGGGATACAAGGTTGAGTTTGTCCGGCACGATCCCGCGACGATTGATCCGGCAACTGGGCAGTGTCCTCCACCTAAGCGATTCACGATTAACTGCAAGCGCCTGATCATTGCGGCGGGAACTTTTGGCTCGCCGTACCTGTTAATGAAGAATCTGGCTGCGTTTCCGCTACTGAATCGCGACACACTTGGCTCGCGTTTTTCAGTCAATGGCGATCTGCTGTCTTTCGTTATTAATAGTAAGGAACGAAGGAACGGAAAGATGGTGCCGCGGCGTTTGGATCCGAGTTTTGGTCCAGTGATTACGAGTGCGATTCGTGTGGGCGACAGTCTCGATGGAGATGGCTCGACGGGTCGTGGTTTTTACATCGAAGACGCAGGCATTCCCTATTTATTCAGTTGGATTGCAGAATTATCGGGACTTCCCGGGACTCTTGTCAGAGGTCTCAAGTTCCTCAAGATGCGCGCGAAGTACCGCACGGGCTTAAACAACGACGCGAACCTCAGTGCCGAAATTGCAAATCTGCTCGGTCCTGCCAACACAACAATGAGTACGCTTGCACTCATTGCCATGGGGCGTGACTTTGCAAATGGCCGGTTGTCGCTCAAAGGGGATTTACTGGAATGCGACTGGACGCGCAAAAAGTCGCGAGCGTATTTCGATCGCGTTCGGCGAGTGGGTGAGTCGATTGCACAAGCTTTGAATGGGAAGTATATCGATACACCTTCCTATAAATATTTGCATCAGGTACTCACTGCTCACCCGTTGGGTGGTTGTCCGATGGGGTTTACGGCAAATGACGGAGTGGTTAATTCGTATGGCGAGGTTTTTGGGTATCCGGGGCTTTACGTTGTTGATGGGTCGGTGATGCCTGGTCCAATCGGTCCAAATCCATCATTGACGATCGCCGCAATCTCCGACCGCGCCGCCTGCCACATCATCGACCAACACAAAGCCGAAGAAATTTAACCATATAGAACGTACTGTAGGGGCGGCCCTCCGTGGCCGCCCGTGGTTTGCGTACGGATTCAAGTATCGACAGTCTCGAGTTTCGCGAACACGATTTAAACCACGGGC
>DASTVU010000284.1:0-4280 GCA_035758935.1 Pyrinomonadaceae bacterium
TGCCAGCCGGAACATTGTTCCAGGCAAAGGTGTAGGGACTACTCGTATCAGTCCCCAGCAAAGTGGCGCCTTGATAGAAATCAACTTTCGACACTATACCGTCGGTGTCCGAGGCACTAGCATCGATTACGATCGTTGACCCCGCAGTAAAAGTGGTGCTGGTCAGCGGATCAGTGATCGTTACAGTGGGAGCGTTGTTGCTTGTTGTGGGCACATCAGTAGAGTAAGCGGCTCCGCTCTGCAGCGTGCCGTGATTGCCATTGCCCGAGGTGTCGTTCGTCGTCTGTCCGTCGAATCTCCACAGCGCGCGCGTATTGGACGCGGGTCCAAGTCCCGGCGTGAAGTTGCTGCTGTAAAGCGCGGCCGCTGAAATACGTACTTCATCAATCAGCCCGCCAAAGTTATACGTTGTGTAGGTACTCTTGCCGATGTTGAGTGGACTGGTTCCCGAGGTCGGTCCATTCGACGTCGACAAACTGCCATCAAGCTGACCATCGAGATAAACGCGTATCTGATTGCCATCAAAGACGCCCGCGACGTGATGCCACACATTCGTCGACACCGTGGTACTGCCGATAGCCGTCGTGTACTGGTTATGACTCTGATACAAGTCCAATCGCACTTTGCCGGCGCTGGTGATGGCAAACTCGTAACCGCCGCCTGTGCCCGCTTGTCCATAGGCTTCGCGACACACGATGTCCTGGTAGTTGCCGTTAACAGAGCTGAGCTTGATCCATGCTTCAACGGTTATGGGGCCATTAATGTCGAGGGCTCCGCTATACGGAACGCTCATGTAACTGCTCGTGCCATTAAGCGAAAGTGAGTGCTTCGTTCCTTGTGAAGTTGAAGTCTCAGGAACAAGCAAAACAATCAAAGCGATCACACAGGCTATCGTTAACAACTGAGCGTGAAGACGAAACATTGGGAGGTGTCTCCTTGTGACAATAAGACAACTTTTGACGATTTAAGCCGCTATTGAACGACGATGTTACAGAGCCACTGCGGGTGGTTGACTTCCGTGAGCGTGTATCTGCCGGTCTGCAGCGTGACGGTCCATGCAGAGGAACCCTTCTGCACCTGAACTTCACTCAACACAGTTCCATCCTCTGCCTTTAATCTCAGCTTGTACTCACCTGACAAAGTGGTGTTTTCAACTGAGATGGCAAACGCGCCGGGAGCATGTTGCACCTCGCTCGGTGAGAATCCATTGCTGCTGAGTTCGATACGGATCTCATCGCGACCCTGCTGCGTGGCGGCGGCTACACTTATGCGTTTCGTATTTGCCCAAACAGCTACCAGAACGACACCAATGACTAAAACGGCGAATAGCGCTTTGCCAAAACGCTGAGAGGAACGCATTGCTTCTACACGTGTCATGATTGTGCTCTTTCGACTAATAGATGAGTGGTGTTACGTGAGGCACCACAGTTGGCAGACCTCTACGCAAACTGGAACCAACGCTTTAATGGATTCTCTTTTAGTTGGCCTGGGCTACTGTGGTCCACGCAAAGAAGGGGGGAGAGCAACCTGCGCGGAATGATGAGGTCAAAGCAAAAGAGAATGAGTTACTGTTCGCTCGACTGCGGCATCATAGTTATGTGTTGGACCAGTGTCAATAAAAATCTCCAGCCGGCGCATCCATCCATCGGCTTCAGTTGTTAACACCCCGCACACACATGCATAATGCCTCACGGAGGAACAGCGTCTAACTTTGCTTATCACGTCGATTGAACTGCGCGAAATTCGCCTGCCTCTCGTCCACTTCTTCGAAACCAGTTTCGGTCGAACTACTGAGCGCCGCATCATCCTCGCGCGTGTCACTGACGCTGACGGCGCCGAGGGATGGGGAGAATGCACGGCTGGCGAAGGCCCGTTTTATAGCGACGAATGGACTGACACGTGCTGGGCGACACTCGCGGAGTTTCTGGCGCCGATGGTTTTGCGCAACGAGGTTGAAAGCGCGAAGCATGTTTTCGGTCTCATGCGACCGGTGCGTGGTCATCGAATGTCCAAAGCAACGATCGAGACTGCTTGCTGGGATCTGGAAGCAAAGAAAGCCGGCGCGCCTTTATGGAAACATCTCGGCGGTGTTCGTTCCGAGATCGCCTCTGGTGTTTCAATCGGCATTCAGGACACGCCCGACGAGTTGCTCGAAAAGATTCGCGTGGAAGTTGACGCGGGTTATCAACGCATCAAGATCAAGATCAAACCCGGTTGGGATCTGAATATCATCGAACGCGTGCGCAAAGAGTTTCCTGATATCCGTTTGATGGGCGACGCTAACTCCGCTTACAAACTCGCTGACGTGCCGTTGTTTCAGCAGTTGGACCAGTTCAATCTGATGATGCTGGAACAGCCGCTCGCGCATGATGACATTTTCGATCACTCAGTGCTGCAGAGACAGATTCAAACTCCTGTCTGTCTCGATGAATCGATTCGTTCCGCAGAAGATGCCACACATGCGATCGCACTCGAATCATGCCGGATAATTAACGTGAAACTCGGTCGCGTAGGTGGACACAAGGAGGCAAAGCGGATCGAGCGAGTAGCGTGTGATAATGAAATTCCTATCTGGTGCGGTGGCATGCTCGAGTCGGGAATCGGGCGTGCGCACAACATCGCGATGTCAACGCTGGCGAGTTTCACTTTACCCGGTGACGTCTCGGCGAGCGCGCGTTACTGGGAAGAGGACATCATCGATCCGCCCGTAACAGTCAGCCCACGCGGTACGATCAAAGTTCCCGACACCCCGGGAATCGGCTTCGCCATTAACTTGCCACGTATCGAAGCGTTGACGGTTCGCAAAGAGACGATCAAATGACGGATTCAAACGCACGTCAAATCTTCGCGGCTTTGCAAGCGAGGCAGGCAGAAGTAGAGGCGTTTATAAGATCGCTGGTAGAAGTTGAATCGCCTTCGGGTGATGTTGAAGGCAGTCGTAGTGTGGTTGATCTGCTGGTTGAGTCTGCGGGCCGGCTCGAGTGCGTCGATGCAATCGAGCGTATCGACGTGCCTGACTTTGGCCAGCATCTCGTTATCAAAGCCTTTCAACAACAAAAGACGCGTCAAATACTTTTGGTAGGCCACACGGACACCGTTCACTCGCTCGGTTCGTTAGCCCTACGCCCTTGGCGTATCGATAACGGCAGGATCTACGGCCCGGGCATCTTCGACATGAAAGCTAACTGTGCGCTCGCGATCGAAGTGTTGCGCGTGTTGGTTGACTTGAAGTTAACGCCTTCGTTTGGCGTAACGATCGCGCTGACGTGTGATGAAGAAGTCGGAAGTATGTCGGGCTGGCCGCTGCTCGAACAGGTCGCAAAATCTAACCCCACGCGTTGTGCGTTTGTGATGGAGCCACCTGCATCCGGCGGGCGCGTGAAGACAAGCCGAAAGGGAACCGGGATCTTCGCGATCAAGGTCGAGGGAAAAGCAGCGCACGCAGGTCTCGAACCTGAAAAAGGTGCGAGTGCGATTCTCGAACTGGCACGACAAACAGAACAACTCCACGCGCTCAATCTTTCCGGATCGGGAATCACTCTGAATGTTGGCGTGGTCCATGGCGGCACTCGCTCGAATGTCGTAGCTGCAGAAGCGGAAGGCGAGATCGACGTGCGGTTTTCAACGGAAGCGGAATCGCTTGAGATCGAGCGAATTCTTTCAAACCTGAAACCAATCGATGAACGAACGAAAGTCTTTGTTTCAGGCGGCATCAATCGTCCACCGATGGAACGCACCCCCGCCGTCGTTGAACTGTTTGAAAAGGGTCGCGCGATCGCCGCCGAACTCGACTTCGAACTCGGCGAAGCGCAAGTCGGCGGCGCCTCAGACGGAAACTTCCTCGCAGCGATGGGAATTCCGGTGCTCGATGGTCTCGGTATCAGCGGCGACGGCGCTCACGCTGTCCACGAACACATCGAAGCGGACGACATCGCGCGTCGCGGCGCTCTGATTGGCGGTCTCCTCTTATCAGTGTAATCCGAAATGCTCATCGCAACCTGGAACGTAAACTCAATCCTCGTACGTACGCCGAACGTGCTTCGCTGGCTCGACGCCGTGAAGCCCGACGTCCTCTGCATGCAGGAAACAAAATGCACTGACGACAAGTTTCCCACGCTCTTGTTTCAGGAACGTGGTTACCAGTGCCAGCTATTTGGGCAGCAGGCGTACAACGGCGTCGCGATCCTGACGCGTGAAGCATGCGACACCAGTCATCGCGGATATCCCGGCGACGATGAGTCGGCACAGTCCCGACTGATCACGACCTGTGTCAATGGAAT
>DASTVU010000285.1:0-5469 GCA_035758935.1 Pyrinomonadaceae bacterium
GCGAAAGTCATAGGTCCTATTCTACTGAGGAGAATCCTGCATGCTGCTCACTGAAAAAGAGGCACGCACAATCTGTGAAAAGCTCCTGAGCTACGTGACAGCCGACGATGCGGCCGTAGGTGTTGGCAGTGAAAACTATGGCCATCTGCGATTCGCATCCAACGCGTTCACCACAAGTGGCGCCCGCGAAAACGTGAATGTCGGAGTGACAGTCTGGATCGGCAACAAACGTGGCGCCGCATCGACAAACGAGATCGACGACGAGTCACTCAAAGCAACTGTCGCGCAGGCCGAACAACTCGCCCGCATCTCGCCCGTCGATCGCGAATACATGCCCACGCTCGCGAAACAAACTTATAAGCCCGTTAACGGTTACGTTGAAGCCACTTCAAACATCTCTGTCACTGCACGCGCAAAGACAATCAACGACGTCATCACCGCGTGTGAAAAATCGAAAGTGGTCGGCGCTGGATTTCACCAGGCACGCGGATCAGCCGGTGCTTCTGCCACAAAGAATGGCAACTTCGTTTACGAACGATCGAGTCTGGTGAGTTTGGCCACGACCGCCAGAACACCGGATGGCACCAGTTCAGGATACTTCCTGCGCAATCATTTTGATGTTGGCAAGCTCGACACTGCGCGCGTCGCCAATGAAGCGATTCGCAAAGCCCTCGACGCTCGCAATCCGCGAGTTTTAGAACCCGGCGCATACCCAGTGATTCTCGAACCGCAGGCAGTAGCTGACTTGCTTGGATTTTTTGCCTTCAGTTTCGACGCGCGCAGTGCTGAAGAGGGACGCAGCCCATTTTCTTTGCCAGGTGGGAAAACAAAACTCGGCGAAAAGCTCTTCGACGAACGCATCAATGTTTACAGCGATCCATGGCATCCGGACCTGCCCGGTTCACAGTCGGCCCAGGCCGGTCTGCCGGCGCAAAAAATAACGCTCGTACGCAATGGCGTCCTTGAGAATCTCGTCTACTCACGCTTCTGGGCTAAACAAAAAGGCAAAGAGCCCACGCCTGGACCAGTTAACAGCATCATGGAGAGCTCGCAAGCTCCCGTCGCAATTGAAGACATGATCAAGTCGATGGATCGCGGCTTACTGCTCGGTCGTTTCTGGTACATCCGTGGTGTCGATCCCCGAACAGCATTACAAACCGGCCTTACGCGCGACGGTATCTGGTATATCGAGAAAGGCAAAATTCAATATCCGGTCAAAAACTTCCGCTTCAATCAGAGCTTGATGGAACTACTTGCACCGGGCAACGTCGACATGATCGGAAAACCGGAACGAGTGGGCAGCTCTGAAGGTCAGGGCGGCAGTTCGTCTTTACTTCCTGCATTGAAGGTGAAGGCGTTTCACTTCACTTCGCAATCTGAGGCTGTCTAGTACCAGGTGGCTTTGCCTCAAGAGTCATCCTTGGACGAGGTCAGTACCGTGACGCGGTAGCGTCGGGTCGCAAATTTGATTTCAAGGCAAGTGATGCCAGGTCTTCTGAGATGAAACCGGATTGAACTCCTCATCGTGACATGTCCTCGATGACAGTAATCTCACTCGAAAGTCCCGACAGTGCGGATGCGGTAGAGCTCATTGCAGAGCTTGAGGCACACCTCGATCCGCTTTACCCGACAGAAAGCCGTCACGGTTACAGCGTGGAAAAGCTGTTGAAGCAGGGCGTGTCTTTTTTCGTCATTCGCGAGAACGGGGTTCCAATCGGCTGCGGAGGCGTGCAGTTCTTTGGCAGTGATTATGGCGAGATCAAGCGGATGTACATACGACCGCAGTTTCGTGGCCTCGGCTTCGCCCGGTTGATGTTGGACCATCTGTCTGAATTTACGCGCACTAACGGCATCAACGTGCTGCGACTTGAAACAGGCATTCATCAGCACGATGCTATCGCTCTCTACGAACGTGCGGGCTTTCGATCGATTCCGCCTTTTGGAGATTACAAGCCTGATCCGCTGAGCAGGTTTTACGAGAAGCAGATTGTTTGAGGAGTTATCGGTCTTTATCTCTGCTACGACCGTATTGACAATTCCCCTGCTAGCTAATACTTTCCCCGACGCTCTAACGGTTATACATGTCCAGGTACGAATAAATGAAAGGGAGATACGAATGCCAGTTCAAGTAATTCTTACTCAAAAAGGCCCGTTACCCATCTCTGTTACCTTCAATCCGCCCGGCGACATGCCTGCGATTCTGGAAGTCAATGGATCGGTTTGGACACAAACTGCCAACCAGATGATTGGCATCCAGGTTGCCCTCGACGGCACAAACCTGGGGCAGGCAAATATCTTCTCAAATGGGGCTTCGACTCACCGCGCAGTAGTGCCGGCGTATTTCAAGGTTCAACTAAAATATGGGGCGCAGTACAAACTTGTCCTCAGCGCAGCCCCGGGTACCACGGTCTCTGACGTCAATGATTTCTTCACCGCAGTAATTCACTACTAAGATTCAAAGAAAACGAGCCACGGATTTATTCGCCTAAATCCGTGGCAAGAATCAGGCTTAAGAACAATTACCCCAAGCGCCAAACTTCTCTAATTACTCGCCGTGACTTGCTTCAGCGTGATCATGTGGTTGTCGGCTTTGTGGATCTTGTCGAAGAGTTGCTTCAACGGCTCGTAGGTCTGTACCGCAAAGACGATAGAGTTGTTCCCACCAAAGAAGAACCTGCGACTGTAGACCAGCGTCTTTTCGTCCTTCGTCACACCTATGCTGATCTCATGTTGACTGACTTCCCCGGCGACAATGGGTATCGGACGGTCGGCGTTATCGAGAGCATAACCTTTCGGCAAAGAGATCGTGACCTTGTCTTCTTCGGACCATGGAAAATGAAAGTAGATCGGATAACTGCGTGTGCCGGCGCTGAATAAAGCGCTGATTCCCTTTTGAAAGTAGCCGGGCTGGAAGAAGAGGCGTTTGCCCGTGCGTTGAGCATATTCGGGAACACGCACGTGATATTTGTAAACAAACGGCTTTGAAGAGTCAGTCGCATTCTCAATCACGATATTCGTCAACTCCGCCGAACTCAGCCGCGACTTTACACTCTCTTTCAAGTTCTCTTCACGTTGTTCCGGTGAATCATCTTCGTTGAAGACCTTTCGCTCTACCGCCAGATGACCGGTGAACTCAACAGTGACGTCTCCCTCGAGCGTCCCATTCTCATCAAGCTTTAACTCGGCCACATGTTTCTCTTTCGATTTGTCTGCCGGACTAAGCGGGGTCTTCACCCAGATGGGACTCTCAGCGACAAGCAAAGCATCAACACCTTCTTCCTGCCAACGCAACATGCCCTTTGCGACGTAGGGCAAGCCGGGATCAAAAAACCGCCACTGCTCACCAAATTTGACGGCTATGTTCGACGGTCGAAGAGATCCGGGAATCACTTCGTTTTTATTGAAGAGGCGTTTCCCTCGATCCGGCAATAAAGCAATCCGAGTCTCAAGCCCGGCAGCTTTCGCCAGCGCGGCAAACAGCAAATTGATGTCGATAGCTGGACCAACTCCACGCTTCAAAGTATCGGAAGGCTTCTTATTCTCTTTGAGTTTTTCGATTTCGTCATCGCTAAAGCCTGAATTTACATCGTTAGTGTTTTTGATGTTGGTGCGACAGAACTCAAAGATCTTTTCCAGCTTCTCTTCCGGTGTCGTCGCGCCCGCAGTAATTTCAGCAGCTTTCTTCTTGATCTGATCGTCGACTTTCAAGAATGACTCCAAGCCGTAGTAAATGGTGCCGGCCAGGAGGTAATAGCTTAAAGACGCCAGCCCCGAATACCTGACCATGGCCCACGCTCGAACACTGTCTTCGGGCGGCATCATCGGCTCTTCGTGAAATGCCGGCATATTCGTGACGGTGGTTGTCTGGAATCCGCCCTTCTCTTTATGAAACTCAAACTTGGGCATGTTGAAAGGACGGACATCGAAGAATACGTCCCTCGCTGGTTTGATTCGATACGTGATCGACTGCACCGGGATGTCGCGCTGGAACTGAAGCCTCAGATTGTTCGCAGAACTGTTGGAGACAACTTCCTTCCATTTGTACTCAATAATCGCTCCCGGTTCGATGCCGGGAAACGCGAACGTCTTCGTTCTGAGTTTGAGACCACTAACCTTCACAACCACCTTTTCGATAATGTCTTCTTTGCTCAACTCGAGAATCGTGCCATCGGGTTTAATGGTGCGAGCGGCGACGTCTTTGATTTTGGTGTTACCGACGTAAGGAATATCGACCTTGCTATGCGCGTCGCGACCTCTTTCGGTAAAGATTTTGATGCGAACGTAATGGTTGAGCACTAAATCGTACTGGCCGCCATCATCGATGCGAATGTCCCAGAATATCGCCTCCGCGTCAGCATTTGGTTCGACAACGGGAGTCTTGAGCGCGAAGTGAGCAGCGTCAACCGGGCGCCATTCTTCTCCGCCGGCCAAAGCACTTGACGAGCCGGCATTGACCGAAGCAAGGACAAGGATGAGAACTGCAAATAGGATCCAGCGAGGGGAGCGAAATAATTTGAGGTTCATCGTAATTCTCTGGGTTTAGAAAATTTGAGGTCCATCGTTTAGTGTTGAGGAACACCGAAGGCATAATGCCATCATTTTGCGCTGTTGAGAATAGTTTTTTCGTACCTGGAGCACATATTTGTCAATAACTATCGACGACCTGCGACGATTCACGGTCGCCCGAAACTTTCCCAAGCCGACGACTCTCAACCGTGCTCTCCAACAAATGGGTTTCGTACAGGCCGATCCGATTCGCTCTCCCGCAAGAGCCCAGGACCTGATCCTGCGTCATCGCGTCAAGAGTTATCACGCCGGCGATCTTGAACGTCGTTTTCCAACGCTCGATATCGAAGAAGACTTTTTCGTCAACTATGGTTACGTTACGCGATCTTTGCAGGCGCTGATGCATCCGCGTTCCGGTTGGCCGTTGCCCACTGGTCAAAAGAAGAAGGCAAAGCTGCTGCTAGATTTCGTACGAGAGCGTGGCGTCGTTCACCCTCGTGAGGTCGACGAACATTTTGCTCACGGTCGAGTCACGAACTACTGGGGTGGATCGTCAAACGCCACCACACATCTCCTCGATGCGATGCACTACACAGGTCTGCTGCGCATCGTGCGACGCGAAAAAGGTATTCGCATTTACACCGTACACGAGCATGCGCCTGTTCCTCGTGGTGTCGCTGAGCGTCGTGCGCGCATTGATGCGCTCGTTGATGTGGTGGTTCACATTTATGCGCCACTCAGTGGGTCAAGTCTCTCCTACTATGTGCGGCGTTTGCAGTGGGCCGCTCCGCAGTGGAAGAAAGAGCTGCCAGGTGCGTTGATACGCGCGAAACAGCGTCTGTCTCACATGCGTGTCGGAAATATCGACTGGTACTGGCCCGCGAATGAAACAGCAGAGGGACATGCGACACAGGACGTCGTCCGGATCTTAGCGCCTTTCGATCCGGTGGTTCACGATCGCGA
>DASTVU010000286.1:0-7274 GCA_035758935.1 Pyrinomonadaceae bacterium
AATGGGTGTCTACAATCGCGCGAGTTACAACCTGACCGGCACCGGCGAAGCGGAACGGATCGTCACGGGTCAGGTGTCAGCGGATCTGTTTTCCGTTCTGCGTGTCAATGCTGCACAAGGCCGCGTCTTTACAAACGAAGAGGACAAGCCCGGCGGTACGCCTGTTGTCGTTCTGAGTTATCCACTGTGGCAAAGACGCTTCGGTGGTCAAACGAGCATCCTGAACCAGGCCCTCACACTCAACGGCAAGAGCTACACGGTGATTGGAATCATGCCTCAGTCGTTCGCCTATCCGAGCCGTGTTGAGATGTGGGTGCCGGTGGGCCAACTTTCCGATCAGCCGAGCTGGCAGCAACGCGGCAACCATCCTGGCTTGTATGGCGTTGCGCGTTTGAAGCCGGGAGCGACGTTTGAGCAGGCAGACGCTGATATGAACAACGTCGCTGCGAATCTCGAAAAGCAGTATCCCGATAGCAATGCAGCAAATCGCGTCAGGCTGAGACCACTGCTCGAAATCTTTGTTGTCGATGTGCGTCGTGCACTTTGGGTGATCTTCGGCGCTGTCGGGTTTGTACTCCTGATTGCCTGTGCGAATATCGCAAACCTCTTGCTTGCACGCGCTACTGCGCGCAGGAAGGAGATGGCGATTCGTACTGCGGTGGGTGCGAGTCGTTGGCGCATCGCGCGTCAGTTGCTGACTGAAAGTGTGTTGTTGGCGCTGATTGGCGGCTCGATTGGCCTGGTGCTGGCACGCTGGGGTGTCGATCTCATTTTGTATGTCAGCCCAAATGCAATTCCGAGATCGCGCGAGATTGGTCTCGACTGGACGGTGCTTGTCTTTACCATCGGTATTTCTTTTTTGACTGGCATTCTCTTCGGCTTGATCCCCGCGATTCAGGCGGGCGAAGTCGACGTGCACGAAACGCTGAAAGAGAGCGGCCGCGGCACGAGTGGACGAGGGTGGTTACGCAGCTCACTCGTAGTGGTTGAAGTGGCCACGACACTCGTGCTGCTGATCGGCGCGGGATTGATGATCCGGAGTTTTTATCTCCTGCAAAAAGTAAATCCCGGTTTTTCTCACGAGCATCTGACCAGCTTCAGCATGTCTCTGCCAGAAAAGAAATATGCGACCGAAGAGACGCGCAGCTCTTTCTACAACCGTCTGCTTGAGAACATTCGCGCGCTGCCGGGTGTGGAATCGACAGCAGCGGCTTCGGGACTGCCACTTGGAAACAATGGCTGGCAGACGTCGTTTGTGATCGACGGGCGACCAGTTCCTCCGCGCGAACAAACACCGCTAATGGAAGCATGTCTGGTGACACCGGATTACTTCAAAGCCATGAACATTCCCGTGTTGCGCGGGCGCGTGTTCAACGATCGCGACGATCGATCGCATCTTGCTGGACGCGATCTGAGTAAACTCCCCGAGGTTCAGAGAGGGGGCGCGGGACTTAATTCGATCGTGATCGATGAAGAGTTTGCCAGGCGTTATTGGCCCAACGAAGAGGCTGTGGGGAAGCGCGTCAGGATGGGTACTGCTCCGGACGCACCGGTCCTCGAAGTGCTGGGCGTCGTTGGCCGGGTCAAAATGGAGAGTCTCAATCAGAACAGCGATCGCGTGCAGGGTTACTTTGCATTTAATCAGGTCCCGCAGGGTGGTATGACTGTGGTGATTAAAGGCGCTTCCGATCCGAATCAATTGATCTCGTCGGTTCGCGCTGCGGTGCGGGAGATCGACCCGGATCAGCCAATCTACAGCCCGCGCACGATGAACGAGATTCGCGCCGAGTCGGTTGCAGGAGAACGTTTGAACCTGACGCTGCTTAGCCTCTTTGCGGGCATCGCGTTGGTGCTGGCGATTGTCGGTATCTACGGTGTAATGTCCTACTCGGTCACGCAACGCACGCACGAGATTGGGATTCGCATGGCCATTGGTGCACGGCCGTTGGATGTATTTAAGATGATCCTGGGTCACGGAATGAAGCTCGCGTTGATCGGCGTGGGAGTCGGACTTGTAGGTGCGTTTTTGTTGACGCGCCTGATGGCAACGATGCTCTTCGGAGTTGAGCCGACTGATGCGACGACGTATGCCGCGATCTCGATCCTGCTGATCGGCATTGCGCTGCTTGCGTGTTATTTACCAGGACGAAGAGCTACGAAAGTGGAACCAACGATCTCTTTGCGTTATGAGTAAATCCGTGGCTTTGATCCGTAAAATCTGTGGCTGATTTACGGTATGCATTGAGAACGCTCATGAAACAACCGGGCTTTGCCGCCGTGGTTGTGATTACGCTTGCGCTTGGAATCGGCGCGAGCACCGCGATCTTTAGTGTCGTTAACGCTGTTCTGCTGCGGCCAGTCCCGCTGCGCAATTCAGATCGTCTGCAAGTCATCTGGGGAAACTTCCGCGCGCTGAATATCGAACGCCTGCCTGCCAAAGCCGCTGAGTATCTCGATTACGCCGATCAGACACAGGTGTTTGACTCGGTGGCGGCATACGCGGAACACAGTTTCAACTTCTCCTCGGGAGGTGAGCCCGAACGCATTCGCGGGACGATCGTTTCCGGCAATCTCTTTCCGATGCTGGAAACGCAGCCGTCAGCCGGCCGGTTGTTCACAAGTGATGAAGCGCACGCCGTTGTTCTGAGCAATGCGTTTTGGCAAAGACGGTTCGGTTCCGATCGCGCCATCATCAATCGAAATCTCGTCCTCGACGGTGAGAACTACACCGTGATCGGCGTGATGCCTGCCGGTTTTCAGTTTCCACATGCCAGCTTTTCCTGGGCCGAGCCGGCGGATGTTTGGGTGCCTTTGAACGTTCGCGAAATTGAGCCCGCGGGCCGGCGTGGTCCTTATTATCTGAATATTCTGGCGCGTCTAGCGCCAGGCGTAACACTCGAACAGGCACGCACACACATGGACGCGCTTGCACAGAGATTCGAACGCGAACAGCCCGGTTATCGTGGTCCAAATGGCGAAGATGGTGGCTGGCATATAACGGTTACGCCCTTGCAGGAGGAGATCATAGGCAGCAGCCGGCGTGCATTATTGGTGTTGTTGTTTTCAGTTGGGTTGCTGCTGCTGATTGCGTGTGCGAACGTCGCCAATCTTTTATTGATGCGTTCGGCCAAGCGTCACCGGGAGCTTGCCATTCGCGCGGCGCTCGGAGCCAGTCGTTGGCAGATCGCCCGGCAGTTGGTTGTTGAAGGCTTGTTGCTCTCAGTGCTCGCGGCAGCACTGGGGCTTGTTTTTGTGAAGTGGGGCATCGAACTCCTCACGACACTTGGACCATCGATCCTGCCGCGTGCACAGGAAGTCAGCATCGACGCGCGCGTGTTTGGGTTCATGGCGCTGGCAGTGGGCGCGATCAGTGTCGGGTTCGGTTTAGTGGCGGCTTGGCCGGTTTCGAAACTCGATTTACAGGAAGCGTTGCGCAACACGCGGCAAGCCGGCGGGGCACAACAGCGACATTGGAGCAACGTTCTGGTGGTCGCAGAAGTTTCTCTCGCAGTGTTGTTGCTGGTCGGCTCCGGATTGCTTGTGAAGAGTCTATTACGTCTCCAACAGACTAACCCGGGGATTGTTGCTAATCAGTTAACGAGTGTCGAGATCGATCTCTCTCCCACAACTTATGACAAATCGGAGCGTGCGTCGGAGTTTTACCGGCAACTCGTGGCCGGGGTTGAGTCGTTGCCGGGTGTGCAGTCCGCGACGTTCAGTACTCGACAACCTCTGAGCGGAAGTGCCGGTAGTGATCCGTTTGCAATCGAGGGCCGGCAACTCGATCCTTCAAATCTGACTTCGGCCGGCTGGCAGGTAGTTGGCCCTAACTATCTCAAGACGCTCGGTATCTCAATAATCAAAGGACGCGATTTCACTTCTCAGGACATGGAACCGGGCGCTCAACCGGTCGCAGTCGTGAATGAAAGACTGGTGTCTCGCTATTTCCCCAATGAGGATCCGATTGGACGTCGCATCACACTCGGCCTGCCGCGTCCCAGCAATCCATGGATCACGATTGTTGGTGTTGCTCAGGACGTGCCACACCGTACTCTTGATTCGAGAGCTGAGCCCGACTGGTACACCTCGCGAGTAGTTTCAGCGCAGCGACATCGTTTTCTGTTTGTGCGTAGCGCGCTTCCCACCCCCGTGTTGATGGCCGGTATTCGCAAAGAGATGGCGAGCATCGATCCGCATCAGCCGCTGACGAGCGTGAAAACGATGGAGGAGGTCATAAGCACAACCACCGCGCCTCGTCGCTTCAACGCTCTACTGCTCGGCGTGTTTGCGGCGATCGCGCTCGTGCTTGCCACGGTCGGGATTTACAGTGTGATTTCTTATTCGATTACGTTACGGACGCAGGAGATCGGCATTCGCATGGCGCTGGGCGCGCGCCGGCCTGCGATTCTGCTGATGGTGATGCGCAAGGGAATGTTGCTCACGCTGATTGGAACGTTTATCGGTTTGGCCGGAGCACTTGCGCTGACACGTTGGATGTCGAGCTTGTTGTTTGGCGTCACGGCTTCTGATCCCGCCACTTACGTAGTTGTGTTTTTGGTGTCGCTCGGCGCGGCAGTGCTTGCGTGTTCGATTCCCGCGCGACGCGCGACGCGGGTGGATCCGCTCGTGGCGTTAAGGTATGAATAGCGTTTCGATCATTTCTCAGGCATTATCTCCAATCTTATGCCTCGCATTCTAATCGCTGACGATCAGGCTGACGTCCTTGCGGCGTTGAGTCTTCTATTAAAGGGCGAGCGTTTTCAGATTGAAACCGCATCGTCGCCCGAAGGTGTGCTCAGAGCGATCGATACGCATGAGTTCGATGTGGTTTTGATCGACTTGAACTATGCCCGCGATACGACGTCGGGCAGTGAAGGTTTGGACTTGCTCTCGCGCATTCGTGCTGCGGATCCGACGCTTCCCGTTGTTGTTATGACTGCGTGGGGCAGCGTAGACCTGGCCGTTGAAGCAATGCGACGCGGTGCGCGCGACTTTATCCAAAAACCCTGGGATAACGCGCGCCTGTTGGCAGTTCTGCGTACACAGGTCGAACTCGGTGAAGCGCTGCGACGGGGGCGTCGTCTGGAAGCCGAGAACATGGCGCTGCGCGACAGTGTGGCAGAGGCGAACGACTTGCCACAGGTCGTTGCTGAGTCGCCGTCGATGAAGTCGGTGCTCAACCTCGTCGAACGTATCGGCCCGGCTGATGCAAACGTATTGATCACCGGTGAGAATGGCACGGGCAAAGAAGTGATTACGCGTCTGCTGCACTCGATCTCGTCGCGGCGGTCGAAGCCTCTGATCTCTCTGAACGCAGGCGCACTCGCCGAAGGTGTTTTTGAGAGCGAGTTGTTTGGGCATGTGCGCGGCGCGTTCACTGACGCAAAGAGCGATCGTGTCGGTCGCTTCGAGCTTGCAGACGGCGGCACACTCTTTCTCGATGAAATTGGAAACGTGCCGCTGAATCTACAGGCGAAATTACTGCGTGTGTTGGAGACGGGTGAATTTGAACGCGTCGGATCCTCGAAGACGCAGAAAGTCAACGTGCGTTTATTGTCGGCGACGAATGCCGATCTTCATGCTGAAGTCGCGCAGGGACGTTTTCGTCAGGATCTGCTATTCCGGCTCAACACAGTCGAGATTCGCTTACCGCCACTCCGCGATCGGCTTGAAGACATTCCCGTGCTCGCTGAGTATTTTCTAAAACTTCATCGCGAGCGTTACCGGCGCCCAATCATGGGTTTCACGCCCGAAGCGCTCGATGCGCTGCGTCATCATCTGTGGCCCGGCAACGTGCGCGAACTGGATCACGTCATCGAACGGGCAGTGTTGATGAGCCCCGGAAGCATCGTGACGGCTTTCGATCTTGCTCTCGAAGCGACACCTGACGCTCGTTTATCAGCACGATTGGAAGAGATGAGCCTCGAGGATGCAGAGCGCTTGCTGATCAAAAAAGCCCTCGCGCGCTTTGAAGGAAACGCCAACCGCGCCGCTGAAGCCCTCGGTCTCAGTCGTAGCGCGTTGTATCGCAGATTGCAGAAATATGGACTTGGATCTTAGTGCTTGGTGCTTAGTACTTTGGGTACCAAGCACAAAGTACCAAGCACAAAGTACCAAGCTCCGCCAACCTCAGTTATCATTACCAACGTGAGTACGCCCGTTAAGCCGCCATCGTTCGCCTCGCTCGATCCGGAACTCAAACGCGGCCGTCTGAAATTCGAAAGACGCATCACGATCCTCGCGCTCCTCGCCGGTTTTCCCGCCGTTGCCCTGAGTGCCCTGCTACTCTGGTACGACGGCTACTCGGCCCAGGTCCAATGGACCGTCGATTTGCTGCTGGTCCTCCTGTGGCTCGGCGTCGCGTTCAATCTCAAAACTCGTATTGTCCGCCCACTGCAAACGCTCTCAAACATTCTCGCTGCCATTCGTGAAGGTGACTATTCAATTCGCGGGCGCCGTGCGCTCACGGGTGACGCGCTGGGCGAAGTGATGTTGGAAGTAAACGACCTGGGCCAAACGCTGCGTGAGCAACGACTCGGCGCGATGGAAGCGACGGCGCTATTACGCACTGTGATGGCGGAGATCGACGTCGCCGTTTTTGCCTTCGACGGTGAACAGCGACTGCAACTCGTGAATCGTGCCGGGGAAAGATTGTTGGCCCAACCCTCGGCACGTTTGTTAGGTCGCACTGCCGAGCAGCTGAGTCTTTCCGCTTGTCTCAACTCATCCGCGGGTGCTGCACCGCAAACGATGCAAATGGTTTTTCCGGGCGGTGTCGGACGTTGGGACATTCGTCGCAGCACTTTTCGTGAAGGCGGGCAACAACATCAATTGCTCGTGCTGACTGACCTGAGCCAGACGCTTCGTGAAGAAGAGCGCACTGCCTGGCAGCGTCTGTTACGTGTCTTGGGTCATGAGCTCAACAACTCGCTCGCGCCGATCAAGTCGGTGGCGGGAAGTCTGGCGGATTTGATGGGAAGGACACCGGAGCCCCCGGATTGGCGCGACGATATGCAACGTGGTCTCGCGGTGATCTCTTCACGCGCGGATTCGCTGGCGCGCTTTGTCGAGTCGTATTCAAAACTGGCGCGCCTTCCGCCACCGCGACTCGAACCGTTGAAGATCGGCGCACTCGTGTCGCGTGTGGCGAGTTTGGAGACGCGGTTGCCGGTAAATGTTGTTGCTGGTCCCGATCTGGTGGTGAAAGGAGACGATGTTCAGCTCGAGCAACTGCTAATCAACCTTGTTCGCAATGCGGTTGATGCGTCGATGGA
>DASTVU010000287.1:0-2512 GCA_035758935.1 Pyrinomonadaceae bacterium
GCGGGGAAGAGTAGCCACAGATCACACGGATTTTTTAAAACGGATTTGCACGGATATGAAAGTTGTTTTTGCGGCGTTGCTGTTTTTGTTGCTTGTGCCCGCAGTTCGTGCGCAAACTGCCTTAACAATCACGACCGAGCCAAACGCAATCGTCTGGATTGACGAGATAAGACGCGGAACGACTGACGCTTCCGGGAAGCTTGTATTACCTAAAATCACCGCAAATCGCCATTCGGTGCGGGTGCGGGCAAATGGGTTCAAGGAGACGGTCACGCCGTTGCTTCCCGGTCGTCGCGCGCTTGAGGTGAAACTCGTGCGCACGACGGATCAGGCCGAACTGCTTTTCCAGGAAGCGGAAACCGCGCGTGAGAAAGCTCGCGATGATCCGGCGCTCGAGAAGGCCGCTGATCTTTATCGCCAGGCAATCAAAGCACGGTCAGCTTATCCAGCCGCGCAAGTTGGACTGGCGCGTGTGCTGATGGATCTCAATCAGTTCAAAGAAGCACACGCTGCTATCGATGCTGCGCGTCGAACCAAACCTTCGTATTCGGAAGCGTCCGCGGTTGAGGGACGCATCTATCGTGAAGAGGCTTTTGGCGACGATGCGATTCGTTCGTTCAGACGCGCAATCAGAGAAGGGGGCGGTGTTCAGCCCGAGGCCTACGTCGGAATCGCGCGCGTCTATGAAGACAAGGGTCAGTTTGCCGAAGCTATTGTCGAATTCAAAAAAGCGCTGGCCCAACTTTCGGACAGTGAGCCCGTCATTTACCAAATGATCGGCGCCGCTTATGAAAAGATGGAGAAGCCGAAAGAAGCCATCGCGGCCTACGAAAAATATCTCCAACTAGCGCCCAATGGCAGCTACGCCGCCGCCATTCGCTCCATCCTCGACCAGCTAAAACGCGAAGCCGCCGGCGAACAAATCATTCCTTAGATAATTAGCCACGGATAAACACGGATTTCACGGATTTGCTTTTCTGATCTGTGTGATCCGTGTTCATCTGTGGCAAAATTTGGTACTTTGACATAGAGCCAATGACAACTCCTTCAATCTCTAAGAGTCGCCATGTGTCGCGTAAGGCAAGTTCGTTTACCGAGTCAGTGATTCGGGAAATGACTCGCGAAGCGCTGAAGTACGGAGCTGTAAACCTATCGCAGGGCTTTCCGGATTTTTCCGCGCCCGCCGATATCAAGCACCGGGCCATGGAGGCTATCAACCAGGACATAAATCAGTACGCGATTACGTGGGGTGCAAAAAATTTTCGCGATGCAATCGCCGCCAAGACACATTCTTACCTCGGAATTCAGATCGATCCCGAAACAGAGATCACGGTCACTTGCGGCTCAACCGAAGGCATGATCGCCGCGATGATGGCGACTGTCGATCCGGGTGAGGAAGTCATCGTTTTCGAACCTTTTTACGAAAACTACGCTCCCGACGCGATCCTCTCCGATGCAAGCCCGGTTTACGTGCCGCTGCGAGCACCGGATTGGAACTTCGATCGTGATGAGCTACGCGCCGCTTTCAATAAGAAAACCAAAGCCATCATCGTCTGCAATCCAAACAATCCGACGGGAAAAGTTTTCAGCCGCGATGAGATGGAGTTTATCGCCGGACTCTGTCAGGAGTTCGACGCGCTCTGTTTCACCGACGAGATTTACGAACACATCCTTTATCCACGCGACGGCGCCGACATCAAACACATCTCGATGGCCCAACTCGAAGGCATGCGCGATCGAACTGTCGTCGTCAACTCGATGTCGAAGACTTACTCGGTGACCGGTTGGCGCGTTGGTTACTGCATTGCTCCGCCGGAGATCACGAACGGTATTCGCAAAGTTCATGACTTTCTGACCGTCGGAGCCGCCGCGCCGCTTCAGGCTGCGGGCGCGTATGCCCTCTCGCTGCCGCAGGAGTACTACGACACGTTGCAGAAGGAATACCAGGCGCGTCGAGACTTGCTGTTGCCGGTGTTGGAGCAGTCGGGGTTCAAGACTTTCGTGCCCGACGGTGCTTACTACATCATGACGGACATTTCCGCGTTTGGATTTTCAGATGACGTCGAGTTTACGCGGCATCTGATCAGAGAGATTGGCGTTGCCTGTGTTCCGGGATCGAGCTTCTACAGCAACCCTGCCAGTGGCTCCCAACAAGTGCGATTCTGTTTCTGCAAGAAAGACGAAACGCTGCACAACGCGGCCGAAAGATTGTCGAAGCTAAAATAGGTCCTATGGACCTATAGGACCTATATTCACATGAAACTGCTTGTACCCGTCTGCGCATTTCTTTTGCTTGCCTGCATCACCGTCGCCGGCCAACAAATCGCCGATCCCGAATTCAACACCTCCGTCGAAAACCCTGCTTACAAGAAAGACGGCCCGCGGGTGATGTTTGACGAAGCACATCACAACTTTCACACCACCGAGGGTCGCTACAAACCGTTCGTCGATCTGATGGTAAACGACGGTTATCGAGTGATTCGCAATCGCCAGTCTTTCAGTAAAGCAAGAC
>DASTVU010000288.1:0-6683 GCA_035758935.1 Pyrinomonadaceae bacterium
TCGAGTACGAGGAGTTTCTGAAGAAGAAACCCGAGTATCCTGATGCGAAAAGATTGAGGGATTACATCGCGGCGAATAAGCCGAAAAACTGATCCACAGATTACACAGATTTAATCTGTATAATCTGTGGCCTATGTTGCAGCTCATCACGACTGTTGTCATCCTTGGCGCGACTCTGATCGATGGATCGGGTCGCGCTCCCATCAGAAACTCCGCCGTAGTCATCAAAGGCGATTCCATTGTTGCCGTGGGCCGTCGTGGCCAGGTCAAGGTGCCGTCCGATGCTCGTGTGATCGATGCACGCGGTCTCGTGCTTGCTCCAGGCTTCATCGATGCTCACAACCACTCGGAGCGCGGTTTCACAACTGATCCATCCGCTGCTTCACAGGTTTCACAGGGAATCACGACTGTAGTCGTCGGACAGGACGGTGGTTCGCCCTTTCCAGTGGGGGAATACCTCGCCGGTCTCGATCGAGATCCCATCGCACTCAATGTGCTCACTTTTGTCGGACACGCCACGGTTCGATCTGCGGTGATGGGTGAAGATACGAATCGTCTCGCCACTCCCGCTGAGATTCAAAAGATGAAACAGATGGTGGACCAGGCGATGCGTGATGGCGCGATCGGACTCTCAACCGGACTCGAGTACGAAACCGGAAAACCTGCATCGACTGAAGAGGTAGTTACCCTCGCGCGTGCCGCGAGTGTTTTTGGCGGTATCTATATCAGCCACATTCGCGACGAAGCAGACAAGACGTTTGAAGCGTTGGACGAAGCGATTCGCATCGGCAGGGAAGCGCGCATTCCGGTTCAGATTTCGCATATCAAGCTGGGAAGTGTCGCTGTGTGGGGACGAGCAGAGGAGGCAGTTGCGTTGATCAATAGAGCGCGTGCACGTGGTCAGGATGTCACAGCCGATTGTTATCCCTACGAAGCGTGGAGCTCTACGATCAGAGTTCTGATCCCGAGTGGACGTCATGATGATCCGGCGGATGTAGCCCGTGGGCTTGCTGATGTGGGTGGACCAGCGAACGTCACGATTGTAAGTTGCAGGGCGCATCCCGATTACGAATTCAAGAACATGGAAGAGATTAGCCGTCGTGAAGGAATTACTCCGGTCGAGCTCTACATGAAGATCGTGCGCGATGGCGGCGCGGGGGTGGTGTGTCATTCGATGAAGGAGTCGGATATCAGCACGTTTTACCGGCAGCCATGGGTGATGGTGAGTAGTGACGGCGGCATCGGATCGCGTCACCCGCGTGGCGCCGGAACTTATCCGCGTGTGTTGGGTAGTTTTGTTCGTGAGAAACAGTGGCTCGCTTTGCCTGAGGCGATCAGGAAGATGACGTCGCTACCCGCAAAGCGTTTTAAGTTGAGTGACCGCGGTCTGGTTCGAGCGGGCTTCAAAGCGGACCTGGTCCTGTTTGACGAAAACACTATTATCGATCGCGCCACTTTTCAGGAGCCGCAATTGACTGCCACAGGTGTTAAGCGTGTGTTCGTGAACGGAGCGGAGGTCTGGATCGATAACGCCACGACGGGCCAACGCCCCGGTCGCTCTCTTCGCCACAAAAACGATTAGCCACAAAAAAGCACATAAAGCACAAACAGAAAATGTTTCGCTCTGTTTTGTGCTTTTTGTGCCTTTTTGTGGCTAGATCTTCTTGCGCCTTCTTGTGGCTATTTCTTGATCGACACCCAAACGCTGTAGCTGCTGCCGTCGAAGAGAGTCGCCTTCAGCAACCACGTGCCCTGCGCGTTGCCGCCAAGGGCCTTGGTGTTCATGTTGAAGTGCCACTCAGTACCGGTGAGTCGGAACTGATTTCCGACAGTAGCGGCATCAGTCGGCGTTGCGTCGATCGGTGCCTCGCCGTCTGTTGCGTTCGAGTACTTGATCGCCTGCAACGTATGCACGCCGGTTGTGAGTGGCTGTCCGAAACAGATGGCGTTAAACTTCACCGGAATAGTGCTATTCAGTTTGAATGACCGCACCGGATCCCCGAAGCTACCTCCGTTTCCGAATTCCACAGCTCCTCCGATTGGCGGTAAGAAGCCGTTGAACGTGCTACATGCAGTCAGGATCGTCAGTTTGTCTCCGGTGAACGTCAGCGTGTAATTCAGGCCGCCGTTACCGTCGTTGATGGCGAGCGTGCCCTGCTTGATGTTGTACTGTCCGACCAGTTCGCCTGGGTCACGTGTCAGTGTTCCGGTGAAGGTATCGGAGAACGCCAGCGAGCCGCTCGTGATCTGGTAAGTGAACGCGGGATCGGGATCGCCGAACGTCTTGGTCTTGGGATCGGCCTTGACCGAGATCGCGCGCTTCTTGATCTCGAAGTCATTACTGACCAGCGTGAGGTTGTAGTTATTGCCGCCGTTGCCGTCGTTCACTTCAAGCGTTCCGATCGTGATTGCGTACAGGCCCACGTTTTCGCCGGCGACTCGACTAAGTGCACCTGTGAAGGTGTCGCTGAATGCGAGTGTGCCGCTAGTGATTGTGTAAGCAAACGTTGGATCGAGATTGCCGTAGATCTTGAATTGACCGGCGGTTGCCGTCACCTGAAGCGGACGCTTGTTGATGGTGAATTCAGCGCCGGCGTTGGTGATGATGTAGTTGTCGAGGGCTGAGAGCGGCGTCGCGCTCAATGTTGCCGTGATGTGATAAGTCGGCGGGCTTGCGTTCTCACCTGCCACACGTGAATACGTTGCGGTCACGCTATCGGCGGCGACGAAGTTAGAGCCGCTGCCGGTAGTTAACGGCGACGGATCAGGATCACCGTAGGTCTTGCTGGCCGGGTTCGTGGTCCAGGTTGCGAGACGTTTGTTGATGGTGAACTCGGCGCCATCGTTCGTAATGATGTAGTTGTCTAGAGCTGAGAGCGGCGTCGCACTCAACGTTGCCGTGATGTGGTAAGTCGGCGGACTCGCGTTCTCACCTGCCACGCGGCTGTAAGTCGCGGTCACGCTGTCACCGGCGACGAAGTTAGATCCACTACCAGTAGTTAGTGGCGAGGGATCGGGATCACCATAGGTCTTGCTGGCTGGATTAGTGGTCCAGGTGGCGGCGCGTTTCTTAATCTCAAAGTTGTTCGAGACAAAGGTCAGATTGTAGTTGTTGCCGCCGTTACCATCGTTGATCGCGAGCGTGCCGATGGTTATTGCGTAGAGACCGGCGTTCTCGCCAGCGACACGACTGAGCGCGCCAGTGAAAGCGTCCGGTGCAACGAGTGACCCGTTCGTTATCGAGTAGGTAAACGTTGCTGGATCAGCATCACCGTAGGTTTTGAACTGACCTGCATCGGCTGTTACTTCGATGTTGCGTTTGTTGACGGTTAATGTGCCGGTGCCGTTGCTGGCATTGAAACCAGCGCCTGGAGTGTACGCGGCCTCGATTGTATAAGGCCCGGCATCAGTTCCCGCCGGCAATGCGTAACTCACGCTCGCCGCTCCTGCAACGACAGTATTATCAGTCGTCGCTGCGCCGATTGTGGTTGCACCTTGTTTGACTGTGAAGGTAACTGAACCGTTATTGACAGCTGGGCCACTCGCAGGTGTCACTGTGGCACTAAGAGTAACCGACGTGTCCCCATAAGTGGCTGTTGCATTGGCAACTGTAGTGGTCGTATTGACAGTGCCGTTGAACGTGACCGTTATCAACCCACCACCACCAAAAACAAGACTGCACGGATTAGTTGTGCCGACACAGGTGTTGGAACTGGCACTTGCCACTACACTCCAGCCTCCAAAGGTCGATCCAACGTTTGGTGTTGCCAGGAACGTTATCGTAGCTCCGTTGTCTGAAGTGGTGATATTTGGCAAGCAAGTGGCTGAAACAGTTTGCGATGCTGCCGCAGTGCCGGTGCCGCCGCAGGATGTCGGTGCCGACACCGTACCGACGCTTGGTGTAATCTGGACCGTACCGCTACCGGTGCCAGCAAATGTCAGAACCCAGTTTCGAGCATCGGTGAAGGTTGTTTGCGCAGTCACACCGCTACTCAATCCGCGCGCACCGACGATGAACTTCATATTTAAGTCGTAGTCCATTACGAGGTACTCGCCACTGAAATTTCCCTCAGCATCCGCGGTTACATCAAACCCGCGTTCCTGCGGCGTGTGCGGATCCTCGTGGATCTTGACTCTGACAACTTCGCCAGGCTGGAATCCGCGACCACTAATCGTCGCAATCTCACCAGGCACGTAGTCCATCTTGTCAGTCGTGATTGCAGCCGAGGAACTTCCAAGCACCGCACTTGAGCTGAGCACCGCGCCGTTGCTGTTCACACCACCAAGCACAAGCGCTTGCCCGCCAAGCTCAGTAATCGTGTGTCCAGATCGATCGAAGAGCGCATCGGCCTGGCCGTTGTGAAACAGCGCCGCGCGCGTTTGCGAAATGAGAATTTGTCCGGGGAGACCTGTGCACGGATCGCTCTCTGGGAGCACGTGCGCATAAGCACCGAATCCTTCATACAAAGGATCGTAGATTTCCATCGAGCCATCGTTGTTACCACCGATGATCTGAACTTTGCCGTCAAACAAGACGCGCAAGTGCGCACCAACGCGACCAACCTTTAACTCATTGTCGATGGTCCAAAATGATGAAGCTGGTGTATCGAAGATCTCGCCTGATAGAAGTTCGTTACCATTTCCATCGCGTCCACCAACGACAAGCACGCGCCCGTCCTGAAGCAGAATCGCCGAGTGCATCGAACGCGCAACCCCCAGGCTGCCCGTAGCGGTAGACGTGCCCGCCGCCATATCAAAAATCTCGGCGCTACCAGCACTATCACCGCCGGCAATCAACACGCGGCCATTAGCAAAAAGCGTCGCGCTGTGTCCTGCACGCGCAACGCTCATTGATGGACCACTCGTGAACGATCCGGTAGCCGGATCAAAAATCTCGGTAGTTGTGAGCGAGTTTCCTCCATCGCGACCGCCGGCAATCAGCACGCGGCCGTCTGCCAGGAGTGTCGCCGAGTGATTGGCGCGAGCCGCGCCCATATTCGCCGCTGCAGAAAAACTTCCCGACGCTGGATCGTAGATCTCGGTTTGATTCAGCGTGCCGCCATTGTTTTCACCACCGGCAATCAACACGCGACCATCAGTGAGACGTGTCGCGGTGTGGCCGCGTCGCTCGACCGCCATTGTTGCGCTCTCGGTTGGAGCTGCAGCAGCCTCCTCGAGTTCAGCGTCAAGCGTGTGATTAGTCGGCGCTGCCTGGGTACCAGTGACGATTGTCGCCACACGCGCGAACAGTCTTTGGCCGACTGAGCTTGCGAATGATGATGACGACAACGCACCGGCAATTACTGCTATCAAGCCAAGTAAAAGCGCAATGCGACGGAAGGAGGTCGGGCGATTGGGGGCCATGTCGATAAGACTCCTGATGGAAGATGGAAATACTTGCCTTGGCCGGGTGACGTGGTCCAACTGAACAGACCTCCGCGCACCAGCCAAAGCTCTGGGCTTCGTATTTATTGCTCTTACAAAACCTGGAATGAGGATGAATCCCGCACGGTGCCCCAATTCCTTCGCGCGAGAGGAAGAACAACTCCGCGAGATCTAGTTTCGTGTGCGGACGTGAAGAGCAATTGTTAGGCCAGAGGCGTCGACCGGAAGTGTGAGCGAGGAACTATAACTGTGTACACAACTTACGTGAGTGATGTGCAGGGAAAACGGCGTTAATCGATGTGATTAACGTGCTCGCTGGCGAGCAGTTGTGCGCCACAGATCACACGGATGAAAGACGGATTAGCTAAAAGTTCTTTGTGTTTCTTGTGCTTTTTGTGGCGAAAAATGAGAGGACTCAGACTACGCCGAGCCCTCTCTGGAAGGACCGGTCGGGTAGATAACCGAGAACCGCCCTCTCAATAACCAGTTCCCGGTCAATCTTTCGGTAGCCTTCCAAAACGCAGGACCCGGGCTCTGGGCAAGCGGGATCCTGCGCATGCAAGTTTTATCGTCGGGCCGCGACGTGGGTAATGCCGCAGAATTTCTAAAAAACAGTTTTGTCGATCACATCGACACGTGCTTCACAGTTGCGCGTGCGCGTGGTGACTCGATCAATCCCTGAACTACCTGGGCCACTTGTGACAAAGGCTTTGGCTTACGTAAGAAGGCGTCTGCTCCTGCGTTACGAGCTTCTTCCTCTGCTTCAGGAGATCCATAGGACGTGAGTACGACAATGCGAGTTTCGGGATTGCGCTCATGAACAAGCTTGATAATATCGAGACCTTCCGAACGTCGTTCTACTCCCAGTCGCAAATCCTGAATAATGACTTTGTACTCAGTCTCTTTAATGAGTCCTTCCGCTTCTTCGCGCTCGCGCGCGGTATCCACTTTGAATCCGTGTTGTGAGAAGTATTCGCTCATCGAAAAACAGATCGACTCTTCGTCGTCAACGACGAGTAGATTTCGCGGTGTCTTTTCAACGCGATCAATTGCTGTTTGATCCCGGCCCCAGAAAAATTCCTTGAGGCGGCCGGATACCGTTTTGAGCTTCAGCATTGAGGTTCGTTTCGTCGGGGTACACCACTACTGGCGTTCGTAATAAATCAGGCACGTTTAGAATTCCGATCCGGTTGATCAGAATTCAATCGCCTGAAGAGGAACGCCTCATTCTTCAACATCGACAACAATGCGTCACAAATCTCACGTGTTCCGGTGCCGACAATACGGCCCTGCTCGTC
>DASTVU010000289.1:0-24882 GCA_035758935.1 Pyrinomonadaceae bacterium
AAAGTTTCATCGGCCTCGTAGCGTACTATGATATCGAACTGCTTGAAGCGTTCGAGTATCTGGCGGTGCAACATCGTGGCGTGTGGACCACCAAGCAGGATCGGAAGATCAGGCTCGCGTCGCTTAATCAATGCCGCCACATTGAGCGCAAATAAGAAACTGCAACCAAGTGCGGTGAAGCCAATTACATCAGGTTCTTCGGCGAGCAATTCGCGAGCGGCGCGCTCGTAAAGCGTCTCGTCATAGGCTAACCATCCAAACTTGATGAGCCGCTTGGGATCGTAAATTTTGACAGTATGTCCGTCTGCTTCGGCTACCCCAGCCAGGGCAAGCAGGCCGAGATGAGGATGAACATCCAGCATATCGAGCGAGCCGTCTTCGGGCATGACCAGATTGTCGACTAATAACACTTTCATCTGGCTCGTTTCACCGCTTTCGTTTTAGTGAGGCAGAAATCAATGATGCCGAGCTCGGCAAGTTCACCTAACGCTCTAACGATCCCCCTGGAAGTCTTATTTTCGCCGGTGATCGTTAGACTCAAAGTTGCCGTCGATGTAGCGCCGTCAATCAAAGTAAGCAGGCAGAATCCCAACTCGTTCAGTTGCAGAATATCAATCGTCGCGGCGTTCTCGCCTCGCCAGTAGCAGAAGTTAAACGTTCCTAATTCAACCTCGTTCAGGCGCGGTGCTTTTTCCTGCAAAACGGTGGCGACAACTCGTGGATCAGAACGCAATTCGATCAGAGTGATCGTGCCTCGGACGCGCGGCACATCAGCAGGTCTAGGAATTTTCGTAGTCGAGGACGGCTTCGGCGCGAATGAGGTTGGTTTCACGCTCGCAAGATTCGTCAATGCCAGTTCATGTCGCATCATGTCCCATAGCAACACGTGTTCACGCCGATCAAAATCGAGCCAGTGCTCCATGAAATGCAGCAAATCCTGGGCGCGCCCAGCCGTGGTGTCCGCATAGCCACTGCCGCTTGCTGCACGGAAGGTCGCGTACGCGGAAAACAATTCGATTTCCAGACCGGCGACATTCAACAATCGAAATGTTAGCGGCAGGTCGAGTCGCAGGCCGTTATGACGAACCTTGGTAGTGAGACCAGCGAACTTCTGTAGCGCGTCGAAATCAAATGACTCGGGTTCAATGCCACACTTGCGCAGTTGGTTGGGATCCTCGCGCCACAAGGTGATGAGGGCAGGACTGTGCAGACCCGCGGCGATTACAGCATGAACCTTGTTCGCCTTCATCAAAGCCCCAGTCGTTGGCGTGTGCTCTGAAGTTGATTCAATAAAACAGACTCAGGAAAATGCGGCGTCCAGTTGTATTCAAACGTTATTGCTTTTGGACGTACTCGTTCGAGGACATGATCAAGTAGCTCAAACACAGGTGCTGGTGCGGGGGTAGCATGATCGTCCCAGGCAATTCCTGATTGCACATTCAATCCTGAGATGTGGATCTCCACCACTCGATCGAGCGGGAGCTTTGCTATCTCCGTTAGAGCATCTTTACCAGTGTTCACCATTGTGATTAAAAAGTGGGTGAGATCCAGGAGCAGCCCGGCATTACTACGCTGGAGCACGGCACCGATAAAATCGACCATTGACATCGTACTGCCCGGAACCGGGAAGTACTGCGGCGAATTCTCCAGAATTATGGGCGCGTCAAACCGGGTTTCCAGCGTCGCTAAATTCTCAGCCACTCGCTCCACTGTTTCCTCGCTCAATTGCGGACACACGGTGTAGGTGAGCGCTGTCGGCGGGTTGTCGGAATCGCTTTCAGAATCCGAAGCAAGCGGGTCCGCGGTTACGAAAGCAAGATGTTCGCCAATCCAGGGAGTTTGCGTTCGCCTGGCTTCGGTTGCAATCGCATCCAGAGTTGAATCAGCGGGTGGCACAAAGCCCGCGACTGACATACTCGCACAGTGCAGTACCACCGGTATCTGTTCCTGAATGGATCCGACCTGAGGAGCGTGACGCAGTTGCTCGAACGGAATCTCAACGTAGTCAATCAATTCAGGATACGCAGAGATGTATTCCGTGACACCCGGCCCATGAGCCAACCCAATAGCCACGGGCTGGTTAGCAGTGTTCAGATACTTCACGGCGACTCCCAAATTCAGACAAAGACGCCAACACCACAATTCGCCGCGAACGTGACGGCGAGTTGAAGCGATGTCAGTTAGTCTTCGACGTTACCTGTTCGAAGGCCTAGTCGTACAGCCAGGGATCTCTAATCCGTCCTGCGCTGAGATTCACCTTGCTAACGGTAAGAGTCAATTTGCCCTTAGCAAGACACTTTTTGATAGCTTCGACTCTGGCTGGATCAAGTGCGAAATCAAGTTTGACCTTACTGGCTGCTGCTGCAGTTGTGGCTTTCTTCGGTTTCTTTGCAGTCTTCTTTGATGAGGCTTTCTTCGTTGCCATTACGTCCTCCTGTTGTTAACGAGCAGTGAGTTCATTTGGGTCGTAACTCAATCGTGACGATCAGAAACGGGCGATGCGCGCATTGGACACCAGCAACTTAAAGATGTCAAGAGTTAGTTCAACTAATAGTGTGGTCCAACTCTCCAAACCGCACCAATTCCGCAACTGGCCCCAGGAGTTTCCCCGGTTCGGAGGTCGTCTTATCACATTCGTCCACTCTGACTTCTACCTCGGCGCTCGGCATTAGCATGATATGGATGCGCCAATCGACTTCCTGATCGCCTGCAAGCACTAAGTCGAATCTGGGAATCAGCCATACCAGCGTTGCCTTGAGAATGTACATGGCGAGACGCTGTCCCACGCAGCCGTGGCCTCCGGCACCGAACGGAAAATATTCAAAGGGCGATGGTTTGAGATCGTGCCAACGCTCTGGCCGGAACTGATCCGGTTGTGGGAACCGTTTGGCCTCGCGGTGCGCTAAGAATGGGCACAGCACAAGCTCGGCGCGGGCCGGCAACAGGATACCGTTCAAAGATACAGGCTTTGTCGTGACTCGCGACATCAAGGCATTTGGTGTCAGTAAGCGGAGCGTTTCGTTAATGATCGCCTGAAGCAAATACAGCTGAGAAAATTGCGCCGGCACTAAATCACTAACGCCTCTCTGGTTGAGTTCGTCACGCAAATCGCGTCTCAGTTGTGGCAGTTGTGAAAGCACCAGGAGAATCCACGTTAACGAAACAGCAATAGGCTCATTGCATGACATAAAGATCACGTTGCAATGGGCCACCAACTCGTCAGCCGACATACTGTGGCCTGCTGTCTTGCACAGTGTGGTGAGTAGTCCATCGGATGAATTGGCGGCTGGCGTGCCGGCCCATTCGATGTAACGACGCAGTGCGTCGTCAGCCGCACTGCCGAGGGAAATCAATTCGGCACGTGCTGATTCATTTACCGAACTCAATTGGGAGGTTTCTTCGCGTCGCAGTTGAAAGTACAAATGGAGCAGCGAGGCCAGCGAATCCCTCTCATCGTATGCACTACCGAACAGCAGTTGAGTTGAGAGGTGCAACGCCAACTGTCTCATCGAAGCGAGCAGCGGGATTGTTTGTCCTGCTTCAATCGAAAACCCTTGCAGGGCGGCAACGACGGAATGATGTTGGGCTTCAATACTGCGCTCGCTTAATACGGATAGCAGCAGCCGTTGCTGGTTCGCGTGTTGTTCGCCACGCATGCTATGCAAGCCACGGTTGAGGTTTATGAGGGTCGCCGGCAAAGCAAGGTGCTCTGCGGCGGATACGGGTAGCCCGAATGCCTCAATGTCGCTCAACACTACGCGGTGATTGCCCGCTCCAAACAGGGCCAACGCCCCTACACAATTTTCGGCACGAGAAAAAATCGGACCGCCGTCGCGCAGCACGACCATGTCTCCCAGCTTGGATCGTACAGTCGCAAGAAAGTTAAGCGGCTCCTGATAAAGCTGCTGTATGTCCTCTGCGCGAGGTATTGAGATCGGCAGTAAGGTCAATGCTCTTGCTCACGCGCCGGTGGTGTCTTAATTTGGGATTCTTCTCTGTGCAACCTCTGTGTCCTCTGTGTCTCTGGGGTTAACTAACGTGTGGGAAAATCAACCACAGAGACACAGAGGACACAGAGGTTGCACAGAGAAAACTAAATTAAGCCACTACCCTCACGCGCCGGTTGCGCGTTTCTCGATCTTTGCCCAGGTGTCGCGAAGACCGATGGTCCGATTGAAGACCAATTGGTCACCCGAGTCGCGGTCGACGCAGTAATAACCAAGGCGCTCGAACTGGTACTTGGTTCCGGGCTTTGCGTCTTGCACGCTCGGTTCGACTTTGCAGTCGCGCAGTACCTGCAATGAATCGGGATTCAGGTTATCGGTGAAATCGTGCCCTTCTTCAACCTCGTTCGGATCCTCTTTAACGAAAAGATTGTCGTAGAGACGAATCTCTGCTGGTAAAGCGTGAGCCGCTGAAACCCAGTGAATAGTCGACTTCACCTTTCGACCATCAGGAGTGTTACCACCGCGTGTAGCCGGATCGTAAGCGCAACGGAGCTCTACAATCCTGCCGCTGCTGTCTTTGATGACTTCTTTGCAGGTGATTAAGTAAGCATAACGAAGGCGCACCTCGCGACCCGGAGCCAGCCGGTAAAACTGCTTCGGCGGGTCTTCACGAAAGTCATCTTCCTCGATAAAAAGCGTTTTTGAAAAAGGAATCTTTCTACTTCCCGCAGAGCTATCTTCGGGATTATTGATAGCATCCATTTCTTCCACAACGTCATCGGGATAGTTATCGATAACCACACGTAAAGGTTTCTGCACACACATCACCCGCGGAACAATTTGATTCAGGTTTTGACGCAGAAAGTATTCGAGTTGCTGTAACTGAGTAATGCCGTTCGTCTTTGAAACGCCAACACTCCCGCAGAAATTGCGGATGGCGGTGGACGTGTAACCGCGCCGGCGCATGCCTGAGAGTGTCGGCATACGCGGATCATCCCAACCTTCGACATGTCCTTCTTCAACCAACTTCAGTAGCTTGCGTTTACTCAGCAGAGTGTGAGTGAGCGCCAGCCGGTCAAACTCGTATTGCCGTGAAGGAAATATGCCGAGCTGTTCGATAAACCAATTGTATAAAGGACGATTGTTATCGAACTCGAGAGTACACATGGAGTGCGTTACGCGCTCGATAGAATCCGACTGCCCGTGCGCGTAATCGTACATCGGGTAAATGCACCACTCATTTCCCGTCCGATGGTGGTCCATGTGCAGAATTCGATACATCACCGGGTCACGAAAGTTAAGGTTGGGAGAGCTCATGTCAATCTTGGCGCGCAGGGTTCGCGAACCATCCGGGAACTCGCCCTTCTTCATTCGTTCAAACAGATCGAGATTTTCTTCAACAGAACGGTTGCGGTACGGGCTTTCCCTGCCCGGCTCGGTTAACGTGCCGCGATACTCGCGAATTTCATCAGCGCTGAGATCGCATACGTAAGCCTTCCCTGCCGTAATCAACTGGATGGCCCAGTCGTACAGTTGTTGAAAATAATCGGAGGCATAGTAGAGGCCATCCCATTGGAAGCCCAGCCACTGCACGTCCTCCATGATGGCGTCAACGTACTCTGTTTCTTCTTTTGAAGGATTCGTATCGTCGAAACGCAAATTGCACTTGCCGCCAAACTCTGCCGCAAGACCGAAATCGAGGCAGATGGCTTTGGCGTGGCCGATATGCAAGTAGCCGTTTGGTTCCGGAGGAAATCGGGTCTGTACCCGGCCCCCATATTTACCGCTTTTAATGTCCTCGATAATGATGTCTCTTATAAAATTTGAGGGACCACCAGCGTTTTGGGGCGATTCTGGTGAAGTCTCAGTCGATTGTGTTTCAAAAGGCACGTTACTGTGTTCTCCGTCCTTAATTAAGGCTCTAAACGATCGTTGGATACTTAATACCGTTTCAGTTTACAAAAGAAGTCGAGCAAGATCATCTCGCAGGATTCGTCCATCCATACGGCTTTGTCTCAAAAGTCAGGATCGCTGCTTGGACGAGGTCAGTACCGTAACGCGGCAGCGTCGGGTGAGTCTTGGAAATGCAAAATATTCTTCGGTTACTGAGGTACAACGCCGACCCGACGCTACCGCGTTACGGTACTGACCTCGTCCAAGCAGCGATCCTGACTTTTGAGGCAAAGCGATTACAGGGAGCGCCTTTGGCGCTGCGCGCCGGATTCCGACTTTTTGTGCAAAGCCGGGCAAAGCCCCTGCCACTTACTGAGCCTGCCGGTGAACCATCAAATCTCGATCACGTCGTCAAGGGCAGGGCATTCAGCATCAACTCCGTAACGGTCCTTGATTAGTCCACTGAGAACTTTTCTCGCACCATCCTCACCGTGCGTGATGATCGTGCGTGGACGCGAAGGCGCCATGACGCCATACCAATCGAGCAGGCCACTCTGATCCGCATGAGCACTAAAACCACCCATCGTGTGAATCGACGCACGCACAGGAACTTCTTCGCCAAACATCGTTAGCGACTTCGCGCCATCAACCAGTTTCCGGCCCAGCGTCCCCTGCGACTGAAAGCCAACCATCAGCACTGCCGTATCGGGATTCGGCAAGTTGTGCCGCAAGTGGTGCAGGATCCTGCCGCCGTTGCACATTCCGCTGCCGGCCATGATCACGCAAGGTCCCTTAACGCTGTTTAAGGCTTTTGATTCTCCGGGTTTCGCACACGGACGAGCGGTCGCAAGGCTACGTCTCAACTCACCTGACTGGACCATCTCCAATGCTTCCCTATCGAATAGCTCGTTGTTGCGCCGGTAAATAGTGGTGGCCTCGATTGCCATCGGGCTATCGAGATAGATTGGAAAGGGCGGGAGTGTTTTGTTCTTAAATGCTCCGCCCAGCAGATAGAGGAGTAATTGAGTTCTTCCAATCGCAAAAATCGGCACCAGGATCTTCGCCTTTTTCTGAATTGCTCGGGTGATTATTTCTCGTCCTTCCAATGCGGTGTCGTGTAGCGACCGATGATTACGATCACCGTACGTGGATTCCATTATCACGGCATCCGCCTCGCGGAAGGGCTCCGGATCATTGAGCAGAGGTGCGCCTCGTGGTCCCAGATCACCGGAGAATACAACGACCTTCTTACGTCCATTTTCGTGTACAGTCAGCTCAATGCTGGCTGACCCAATCACATGGCCGGCATCTACCAGACGCGCTTCAATTCCACGTGCAACAGTGAACCGCTGGTTGTATTTAACTGGTGCGACTAATGGTTTGAGCTTACGAACGTCCGCTTCTTCGAATAATGGTTCGAGTGGTGGCAGTTTTGCGCGCGCACGTTTCTGGTTCTCCCTCTTTAGATCCTGCATCTGAATGTAGGTCGAGTCTTTGAGAACTAGTGTGGCCAGATCAAGAGTTGCTCTCGTGGCATGGACTGGTCCCTTGTACCCTTTGCGAGTCAGCAACGGTAGACGGCCAACGTGATCGAGATGTCCGTGAGTGAGCACGACCGCATCCAACTTGCCGTCCTCAATTTGAACTTTGCGACGGTTTTTTGCCTTTTCCTCTTTGCGACCCTGGAAGAAACCACAGTCGACAAGAACGCTCGCGTCTTGTGTGACAACGTGATAAGCGGACCCGGTCACGTCACCCGCGGCTCCCAGAAAACGAATTCTCATAACGTGCCTTCAATGTTGGCTGCCTTCGCGCGTTTGCGAGGACAAAAATCAAAAGGGCCAGCGCCACTCAATTACATCCGGCCTGTCGATTCCATGCTCGTGCGCATAATGTCGACAGGCGATCTGCATGTTCCTGAATTTTTCCTTGGCGTGTGCTCCGATAGTTTGAAGTTTCGGAACACGATCAATGACGTCGATCGCCAACGTGTAACGATCGATTTCATTGTCGATTGCCAATTCCATCGGCGTGTTGATATTGCCTCGTTCCTTGTAGCCGCGAACGTGAAGGTTCTTGTGATTGGTCCTGTTGTAGGCCAGCCTGTGAATCAACCAGGGATAACCATGGAAGTTGAATACAACCGGCTTGTCGACGGTAAAGAGGCTATCAAAGTCGCGATCACTTAAGCCGTGTGGATGGTCACGATCCGTCTGCATCTTGAACAGATCGATCACATTGATGAAGCGAATCTTCAGCTCGGGAAACTCTGTTCGGAGTAAAGCAGTGGCAGCCAATGCTTCCTGTGTTGGAATATCTCCGGCACAGGCCATGACGACGTCAGGTTCCTGTCCGGCATCGTTACTGGCCTGTGCCCAAATGCTGATGCCTTTTGTGCAATGCGTAATCGCGGTATCGATATCCAGATACTGCAAGTGCATTTGTTTATCGCTAACAATCACGTTGATGTAGTTTTCGCTACGCAGGCAATGATCGGCGACAGAGAGTAAGCTGTTGACGTCGGGAGGCAGGTAGATGCGCGTGACTTCCGCGCGCTTGTTCACGACCACATCCAAAAATCCCGGATCCTGATGAGTGAAACCGTTGTGATCCTGGCGCCACACGGTGGAGGTAATCAAGAGATTCAATGAGGCAATCTTCCGGCGCCAGGAGAGCTCATTGCAGATCGACAGCCACTTGGCATGCTGATTAAACATCGAGTCGATGACATGGGCGAATGCTTCATAAGTTGAAAAGAACCCGTGCCGGCCCGTCAGTAAATATCCTTCCAGCATGCCTTCGAGCGTATGCTCACTGAGCATTTCAATCACACGGCCATCGGGTGACAACTCTCCACCATCGTCGTCTTCAGGAAAGTACTCTGCAATCCAAAACTTTTTACTGGCCTCGTAAACGGCATCGAGTTTGTTTGACGTGTTCTCATCCGGACTAAAGACGCGGAACGAGTCCATATTCAGTGTCATTACATCCCGAAGGAACTTACCGAGCGGCCTGGTGTTTTCTGCTTCCACGCGCCCTGGTTTTTCAAACTCGGCAGAGTATGATCGGAAGTCAGGCAAACGAAGGTTCTTCTTTAACTGACCACCGTTGGCATGTGGATTTGAACCCATGCGCCGGTTCCCCGTCGGGGTTAACTCACGCAACTCGGAAACAAGGACACCGTTAGCATCGAAGAGTTCTTCAGGCTTGTAACTGCGCATCCACTCCTCGAGTAGTTTCAGATGCGCCGGATTTTTCTTCACGCCGGCGAGCGGCACCTGGTGAGAACGCCACAGTCCCTCCACCTTTCGACCATCGACTTCCGCGGGCGCGGTCCAACCTTTTGGTGAACGAAGCACGATCATGGGCCAACGCGGACGCTTCGCTATCCCTGAACCTCGCGCTTCCTGTTGCAAGGTCCTGATAGTGCTGACGCAATGATCTAAAGTGGCTGCCATTGCCTGGTGCATCGATGCCGCTTCCGATCCTTCGACAAACAGCGGTTGGTAACCGTAGCCCTTGAATAGATCTTCCAGCTCCTGGTGAGTGATGCGCGCCAGTAACGTAGGATTGTTGATTTTGTAACCGTTGAGATTGAGGATGGGCAGAACAGCGCCATCTCGAATCGGATTGAGAAATTTATTGATGTGCCATGAGGTAGCGAGTGGGCCCGTCTCTGCCTCACCATCGCCAACTACCGCAGCAACGATCAGATTCGGATTATCAAACGCGGCGCCACAGGCGTGAGAAAGTACGTATCCCAATTCCCCGCCCTCATGGATTGATCCTGGCGTTTCGGGTGTGCAATGGCTACCAACTCCACCGGGAAACGAGAATTCCTTGAAGAAACAAAGCAGCCCTTCTTCGTCCAAACCCTTTTCCGGGTAAACTTCCGAATACGAACCTTCCAAATAAACAGGCGCCAAAACGCCCGGTGCTCCATGTCCCGGGCCGGCCATGTAAATCATGTCCAGGTCAAATGACTTAATCACCCGGTTCAGGTGGGTATATATAAAGGACAGGGCCGGGCTGGCGCCCCAGTGTCCTAACATTCGATTCTTGATGTGCTCCGGCGTTAAGGGCTCCCGCAGCAGTGGATTTCCCTGAAGGTAGATCATCCCTAAAGCGAGGTAATTGCAGGCGCGCCAGAAAGCGTGCGTCTTACGCAATTCTGCGTCGTTCAGCGGCGCGCTCGTAACCGTTGCCCGTGCCATACCGTAGGCACTAAGGTCACTCACCAACAATCTGCTCGCGATCATGAACCTCCTGCAGGGCCGTAACAGGGGTGAGGCCCGTACGTGGAAAACTCGCTCAATGGATCACGATGCCAATACCTAGACGCAAATTGTCCTGCCGCGTTCCAGGTATGACGAACGGTGTCCCTACTGTTTGTAAAGGAGTCGGCACCAGCACGATCCCGGTCTGCTGATCGCCGCGTTTGATGATGTTCCAGTCGATTTGAACAATCCGCAGATCGAATCTGTGGTTGAGCTTGATGTCGAGCCCGCCACCAAAGGCCATCGCGAAGCTCGTCTCGTTGGTATGAAAGTCGCTGATGCCGAAGAGCGCCGGTAATTGTGGGCTATCGACGTCGACCTTCTGAACAGCGACGCCGAACAGAGCGTGACCAAATGGCTTGAATGTTGGTCCATCTTCAGAGTTGTTTTTTACCTGAATACCGCCGAGGAAATTTTGCAGCGTCGTATCTATCGTTCCACTTCCGAGCGGTCGCGTGAACTCGTCCTCACGCAGATGGAGCGAATAGTCGAACTTGGCCCCGACGTACTTGTGGAAGTTATAACCCGCTGCGAGGTTGAAGCCACGCAGAGTTTGCTTTTCGCCCAGCACATCGTTGATCGCCGGGCTCGACGTGTCACCGGCGAGATTGTCAAGGTACAAAGCCGAGTAGCCCCCGAAGAATTCGTACTTCTTGTAATCGTCCTGCGCAAACGCAGTAGTCGCGCAAACTAAGATCAGAGTTGCCAACGTCACCAATCGCTTCATAGAGATCTCCCTTTCGTCCGTGTAATGGTCGGGGCGTTGCAACTTCAGTTTATTGTCGGGACAGTGAGCTAATAACTGTCAGTATTGACAGGTTAGAGAGTGGACCATGCTTTGTGTGCGCCTATCCGGGTAGTTGTGGCATTAAATAGAACATCAACGCAATGATCGAGTAGACCGTGATCAGTTGGACGCCCTTGTACCAGTTCGACTCACCATCGCCGCTGACAAGTGCTCCAATCATCACGGCGATGAATAATGAGCCCAACTCGGCGCGGCTGAATGCGAGTTCCAGTGGTTGCGGGGCCACAAAATAACTTGCGAGGACAAGTATCGGGGCTACAAACAACGCGATTTGTATGCAGCTTCCTGAAGCAATGCCGACGGACAAGTCCATCTTGTTCTTGCGGGCCATTGCTATTGCGGATCCACTTTCAGCGGCGCCGCCAACGATAGCCACGAAAACAATACCAATGAACAACTGCGACATTCCCAACGCCTTGCCGGTCTCTTCAGCAGCACCAACGAGAATCTCACTCATCCATGCCGCAAACACTGACGCGGCAAGCAAAGTGATAACTGCACGCGGGACGGACCATTGTTCCTCGTGATGAGCATCATGTTCGGAGTGGACGCTTGCGAACGCAGACGTGTGTGTTCGTAGTGAAAACAGGATGTAGAGGCCGTAAGCAATCAACAATAGTATCGCGATTCCAATATTGAGTAACTGTTCCTGGCGAACGACTTCATTAGGCGCAATTACGCGACTAAAAGCGCTTGGCACCGTCATGCTGACGGCAGCCAGGAACATCATCGTGCTATAGGCGCGTGCAGCCGTTGCATTAAAACGCTGCTCATGAAAGCGTAGACCGCCGAGTAGAAAAGCGATCCCAAGCGCGAGCATGAGATTGGCGAGTATGGCGCCAATCAGGGACGCCCGCACCATCTCCAGTAAGCCTGCTTTCAAGGCGACGAAAGCAATAATCAATTCGGGAGCGTTGCCAAAAGTCGCGTTGAGCAGACCTCCGATCGCATCACCCGTGCGAGTGGCCAGTTGTTCAGTCGCACTCACTATCTGCGCGGCAATCGGAACGATCGCCACCGCCGCCATAAAAAACAGCACCGGCGCAGAGACATGGGCCAGATGCTCGAGCCCAACAGTGATCGGGATGAACAGCAGCAGCCAGTTCATCGGACTTCGCAGGAAGCTGCTTAGCGGTGTTTTGGGTATGGGCGATCCGACATCGGTTAAGTCAGAAACTGCCTGGCCTGCTGTAGACATATCATCTCCTTCGATCGACTTCTTCTCTGCGCGACCTCCGTGTTCTCTGTGCCTCTGTGGTTAACCGTTGCTTTTGAAAAGATAACCACAGAGACACAGAGAACATAGAGGTTGCACAGAGAATTAAAACCCGTAAACGATCGGCGCGAGCAACAACACGACTGCCCCAACGATTAACGTCAGCGGAAATCCAACCTTGACGAAGTCAGAAAAGACATAGCCGCCGGGTCTCTGGACCATCAGGTTAGTTTGAAAACCGGCCGGATTAATGAATGCGCACGAGGCCCCACTCATCAAGATCATTGCGAACGGAAAAAAGTTGACTCCCAGACTCGTGGACAACGACACCGCAACGGAAAACATAATTACGGCCGCGGCCGCGTTTGTGATTACATTCGTCAAAATAACCGTTCCGATGTAGACCACTGTCAGCGCCATCATCGGACTTCGACCACCGATAACGGCAAACAAGTTTGCGGCCTCCCGGGCCAAACCAGTTCCCGTAATAGCTGACTCCAGCCCGACTGCCGCACCAAGAACAACAATCGTTTGCCAGTCGACGCTTTGCCACAAGCGGTCAATCGTCAAACATCCACTCAGCAACATCGCCAACGCTGCTACCAGGGCAGCGTTGAGCATGCTTGTGATTCCAGTGGCCGCAAGCAGCACCATCCCCACTGTGATCATGATCGCCACCACCGCGCGATCGACCCGCTGCACGCGAAAGCCTTCGAGTCTCTTAGTGAGGATGAAGTCTGATTCACGACGGTTCTCATAAAAGAATGCGTCGTCGACTTCGACAACTCCTGCATCACCCGCTTCCAGGCGAAACTCCGCCAGCGGCTCACGCGGCGCCTGACCGTTTCGGGAAACTCCCACCAGCATCAATTGATAAGGACTCTGGGGCAGCGGCAGATCTCCGACCTTGTGGCCGATGGCCGGGGAGCGCGCTGACAACACGACCTCCACGAGCTGGTGTTCGTGGCGCTGGCTAAGCATCGTCGTCGCATAAGCCGGCACCAGGCCGATCGTGGTCCATAGTGCCGGCAGCACATCAGCCGGAGCAGACACAGCCAGTAGATCTCCAGCCTCGAGCATGACCGAAGGCAACGGTTTCATCGTCGTGCCATTTCTGGTAACCGATTCGACGGTGAAACCGACCGGGTGGGCCAGGCCCACCTGCTCGAGTGTCTTTCTGTTGAGTCTGGAATCCTCGATCCGGAATTCACTTCGATAGGTTCGCTTTTCAAGGCCTGCCTGGCTATCCGTTCTGTCTTTCAGCAAACGCGAACCAACCAACATCATGTAAGCAAGTCCTGCAAACATTGCAGGTATGCCGATCCACGCCGGATCGAAAAGACCTATAGGCCTGACTCCGGATAATTCACCCTTGGCTACTGCCTCTAAGACCAACCCGGCAATGATCAGATTCAAGGCTGTTCCGATTAACGTGATGGTGCCGCCCAGGACTGCGCTGTAACTTAGGCCCATGAAGAGTTTTGAACCCGGTAATCCGGTTCGACGAACAACGTCTCGCACAGCCGGAATCATCATCGCCACCAATGGAGTGTTATAGAGAAACGCGCTTGTGACGGCGACGGGAATAAAGATCTTGAGTTGGGCCATCGCGATCGACTTTGGCAGTCCGATGACTCGTTCAGACAGGAGAGAGATTGCACCAGTCGCATACATACCAGCGGCTACCGGGTAAAGTGCTGCAACGGTTACCACTCCGGTGTTGCTGTAACCTTTGAGCAGCGCCGCGGGCGAGGCGAGCTGTAAAGTCATTGCTACCGTGATGGTGCCGATAAAGACTAACCAAATTGGAAACTTATTCCAGACGAGGAGCACAAACATTGCAATCAACAAAGCGAGTGTGATCCAGGCGGCAGTTGTCACGCTGCGATGTTATTGAGAGCTTTATGCGAACGTACCTGTCAGAAGTGACAGTAGCCACAAAGGTGCACAAAAGACTGAAACGACTACGGCGCAGCTTTTAACTGTTTCATGTGCTCTACTAGCGCCTTCGCCTCTTCCGCAGTCACGCCCTTTTCCGCGTAGCCCGGCATATGCGGTGGTTTCTCAACTTTTTTGCCTTTCAACACGATTTCAATAAGCTGGTCGTCAGGCAAAGAGGTATCAAACTTCTTCTCCGCTTTCTTCCCGTGGCACGTGACGCACTTCGAGGTGTAGTAACCCGCGGTGTCCGACGGTTGGGTCGCATTTTGGGCTGTCACCACCACGATCATTCCAGCAGCCAGAGCTGTCGCAACTGTGGCCGTTATCACTCTTAACTTCATCATCATGAAATCACCTCCCTGCGACGTCCTTCGGAGTGCGTGACCCGGCGCCGCTTTGGCCCTTTACGCGCAAGCCGTGCAAAGCAACATCAGGCCACGCACTCCAAAGGCCAAAATCGTAGCGGCCGCCTCACCCTCTTAATACTGGCAATTCTGACAGTAGTGGATGGAAAAGAGTGGGGGTTAAGCTCGTCTTCCCCAGTAGTGTGCAGTCACAAGTCGGAGGTGAATCATGCTGAAGAACCTCATCACGGTTGACGCTAATGAAGCAGCCGCCTCCGTGGCATTCCGAGTAAGTGAAACGCTCGCCATCTTTCCCATCACACCCAGTTCACCAATGGCTGAGGTTTGTGATGAATGGGCCAGCCGCGGAAAGACGAATCTTTGGGGCGTGATTCCAGAGATAGCGGAGATGCAATCGGAGGGAGGCGCGGCTGGAGCGTTGCACGGCGCCGTACAAGCCGGGTCGCAGGCCACTACCTTCACCGCTTCTCAGGGTCTGCTCCTGATGATCCCAAACATGTACAAGATCGCCGGTGAGTTGTCACCGTTCACGATGCACGTGACGGCGCGGACTCTTGCGACGCACGCTCTTTCGATATTCGGCGATCATTCCGATGTCATGGCATGTCGCCAGACTGGATTTGCGCTTCTCTGTTCCAACTCGGTGCAGGAAGCTCACGACATGGCGGCGATTGCACACGCCGCAACACTCGAGTCACGAATTCCCTTCCTCCACTTTTTCGATGGATTTCGCACGTCACACGAGGTCGCAAAGATCAAAGAACTGAGTGACGACGATCTACGCAGCTTAATTTCAGAAGAAGCTATTTACGCTCATCGCGAACGTGCGCTCACGCCGGACCGGCCAGTCCTCCGGGGCACCGCTCAGAATCCTGATGTGTTTTTCCAGGCACGTGAAGCTGCGAACAGTTATTACGACGCGACTCCGGGAATCGTCGATCGTTTGATGGCGAAACTCGCGGAACGAACCGGGCGTCAATATGGGTTGTTTGAATACGTCGGTCACCCGCAGGCCGAACGGATCATTGTCATCATGGGATCCGGGGCGGAAACAACACATGAGACGGTAGAGTATCTGGCTGGTCGAGACGAAAAAGTCGGGCTGGTTAAAGTTCGCCTCTATCGTCCATTCCTGCGCAAGGCGTTTATCAATGCGCTGCCGAAGAGCACGAATAGCATTGCCGTCCTCGACAGGACCAAAGAACCCGGCGCACCTGGCGATCCTCTCTATCTCGACGTCATTACCGCCCTCGCTGAAGCGCGCGCGGAAGGAGAGTCGAATTTCGAGATCGAGCCAAACGTGATCGCCGGTCGCTACGGCCTCTCGTCGAAGGAGTTTACTCCGGCGATGGTGAAAGCTGTTTTTGAGGAACTTAAGAATCCAACCCCACGCCGCCACTTCACGATCGGAATCATTGACGATGTCACGCACACCTCACTTCCCTGGGATCCTTCTTTTCGCACTGAACGCGACGACGTTTCCACCTCTCTGTTCTACGGACTCGGTGCTGACGGAACAGTCGGTGCGAACAAAAACTCGATCAAGATCATCGGGCACGAGACTGACCGGTTTGTGCAGGGTTACTTCGTTTACGATTCCAAAAAATCAGGAGCGATCACAGTTTCACATTTGCGCACCAGTCCGCGGCCCATCCGCTCCGCCTATCTTCTAGACCGCGCCGGTTTCGTTGCCTGCCATCAGTTCGAGTTCGTAGACAAGATTGACGTGTTGGAATACGCCGCCGAGGGCGCAGTCTTCTTACTCAACGCGTCCGGTGATCCCACAACAGTTTGGGATCGACTTCCACGCGAGATGCAGCAGCAGATGATAGAAAAGCGAATTCGCTTCTTCGTCATCGATGCTTATGCGCTGGCGAAGCAAGTCGGGATGGGTGGACGCATTAACACCATAATGCAGACCTGCTTCTTCGGGATTTCCGGCATCCTGCCACGCGAGGAAGCTATCGCACACATCAAAAAATCGATCGAGAAAACTTACGGTAAACGCGGACCTGAAGTGGTGCGTAGAAACTGCGAAGTCGTGGACCAGGCGCTCGCGCACCTGCATGAGGTCCCAGTACCGGAAACGATCACTGCCACGAAGTTGCGGCCGCCGCTTGTCTCGGAACGTGCGCCGGATTTCGTGCAGAAAGTCAGCGCCGTGATGATGGCCGGAAAGGGCGATCTGCTTCCGGTGAGCGCGTTTCCCGTGGATGGCACATGGCCCGTCGCAACGGCGAAGTGGGAGAAGCGCAATCTCGCACTCGAGATTCCCGTCTGGGATTCGAAGGTTTGTATTCAGTGCAACCAGTGCGCTCTTGTCTGCCCACACGCGGCAATACGCGCGAAAGTTTATGAAGACTCCACGCTTGCCGACGCGCCCTCTACCTTCAAGTCAACAGCTTACAGAGGCGCCGAATACAAGGGAAAGATGTTCACGATCCAGGTGGCGCCGGAAGACTGCACCGGTTGCAATCTGTGCGTTAACGTCTGCCCGGCCAAAGACAGGACGAATCCAAAGCACAAGGCGATCAACATGGAGCCTCAGGCGCCTTTGCGCGATGCTGAACGCTCCAATTACGACTTCTTTCTCAATTTACCGGAGCTGGATCGGGCCGACGTCGTCCGGCTGGACCATAAAGGCTCCCAGTTTCTTGAGCCGTTGTTTGAGTATTCCGGCGCCTGTGCCGGCTGCGGCGAGACACCTTATCTGAAACTCCTCACTCAGCTATTCGGAGATCGCCTGCTCATTGCGAACGCCACCGGGTGCTCTTCGATCTACGGTGGAAATCTTCCCACAACACCCTACACAACCAATCGCGACGGACGAGGGCCCGCATGGTCCAACTCTTTATTTGAAGACAACGCCGAGTTCGGCTTCGGTTTCCGGCTTGCGCTCGATGCTCACATTGCAGCAGTTCGAGTGCTGGTCCAACAACTCGCAGCAGGTGTCGGGGAAGCACTTGCGAGTGAATTGCTCGAAGCGGACCAGGAAACCGAAGCCGGAATCATCGCCCAACGCGAACGAGTCGATGTCTTGCGTAGTAAGCTGGCAGGCTTGCAATCAGTGGAAGCGCGACGCCTCGAAACACTGGCTGATTACCTCGTCAAGAAAAGCGTGTGGCTGGTCGGAGGAGACGGCTGGGCTTATGACATCGGTTATGGCGGACTTGATCACGTTCTCGCAAACCGCCGTGACGTAAACGTGCTCGTACTGGACACCGAAGTCTATTCAAACACAGGGGGTCAGCAATCCAAGGCGACGCCTCTCGGCGCCTCGGCCAAGTTTGCTGCTTCTGGAAAAGCCGTCGGTAAGAAAGACCTGGGACTGTTAGCCAACATGTACGGACATGTGTACGTAGCGCGCGTCGCTTTTGGAGCAAAGATGCTTCAGACGGTTCAGGCTTTTCGAGAAGCCGAGGCTTACCACGGGCCGTCACTGATTATTGCCTACAGTCACTGCATTGCACATGGTTACGACATGGCCCAGGGCGCGGCGCAACAGAAACTCGCAGTTGAATCGGGAGTCTGGCCACTCTACAGGTTCGATCCTCGTCGAATTGCAAACGGAGAACCACCATTGAACCTCGACTATGGCCCACCTAAGGCCAAAGTTGCTGATTACATGCGCAACGAGTCGCGCTTTCGAATGATTGAGCGTGCCGATCCCGCGCGCTACAAAGGCTTCGTGGAAGAGTCTCAAGCTGCCGCCGAACGCCGTTACCTCGTCTACCAGCAACTTGCGGAAATGAAAGTCCCTGCCTTCGATAAAAAAGATGGAAATGGAAACCTCGATGGAGAGGAGAGCAAATGAATCTCGCGACTACTTACATGGGAATGCCATTGAGTAATCCAATGATCGTCGGCTCCAGTCCGCTGACTGAAGATCTCGATATGGTGCGGCGGCTCGAGGATGAGGGGGCCGCTGCGCTTGTTCTCCCTTCTCTTTACGAAGAGGAGATTACTGGCGAGCAGATGGCCGGCTTCTTTTCTTCCGAAACCTATGAAGACTCGTTTCCCGAGGCGAGCAGTTATAGTCCCGAGCCGGAGTCAGCTCCTGGTCCAGAGGAATATCTCGAACACTTACGTCGTGTTAAGCAGGCCGTCAGTATTCCCGTAATTGCCTCTTTCAACGGAAGCACTCCGGGCGGCTGGATGGCTTACGCGCGTCTTATGGAAGAAGCAGGAGCCGATGCCCTCGAACTTCACCTCTATCACGCCGCTAGTGATCCCGATATGAGTTCCGCCCAGGTTGAGTCTCAAATGCTGCAGATAGTCTGGGAAGTGAAAGGAGAACTGGGTATTCCGGTGGCCGTTAAGCTTGCGCCTCTTTTTACCGCCTTTGCCAACTTTGCATTGCAACTTGATGCAGCCGGGGCAAACGCGCTGGTGTTATTCACACGCTTTCATAAGGTCGACTTCGATGTGCTCGAACTAAACGTATTGCGCAGGGTGGAACTGTCAAACTCGTCGGATCTGGATCTGCGTCTACGTGGAACTGCTGTTCTGGCCGGACGCGTTAAAGCGTCGCTGGCAATCACTGGTGGAGTTCACACCGCTCTCGATGTAATCAAGGCAACGATGGCAGGAGCTCATGTGGTGCAACTGGTTTCAGCCATCATGCGCAATGGACCACGACATTTACGATCGCTGCGAACCGAAGTGGAAGCATGGATGCTAGCCAATGAATGGAACTCGCTGGAAGAAATGCGTGGCAACATGAGCTTCCAAAGAATTCCCAACCCGGCTGTTTACGAACGCGAGAACTTCAGACGAATGTTTCAGTAGTTTCAATGATTAACGAGAGGGGAGTCATGACAGAAACAACTGGACCAGCTTTTCCGCTAATCGGAAGCGTGTTGCATCCCACTGATTTTTCAGAGAGTAGCCTCGTCGCTTTTCACCACGCGCTCAAGGCTGCCATGTCGGCTAAATCCAGGCTAACGCTATTACACGTTGCCAGTGACGCCGAGTGGTCCAAGTTCCCTGGGATACGAGAGACGCTGGAGCGTTGGGGAGTGTTACCGGAGGGAAGTCCGAAATCTGCGGTGGGCGAGCTTGGTGTCCTTGCAAGCAAGGTGGTTGCTAACGAAGGAGCACCAGTTGACGCGGTGCTCCACTATTTGGAAAAGCATCCGACAGACCTGATTGTGCTGGCCACGCGCCGGCGTGGCAATCACGTTCCCTGGCTCGGCAAGTCAGTGTCAGCGCCGGTTACGCGCAAAGCCGGACAAATGACGTTATTGATCCCGGGTGATGCACGCGGGTTTGTCTCCGGCGAAGATGGTTCAGTTAAGTTAACCAACATACTGATCCCGATTGCGAGTACGCCTCGACCGGAACCGGCATTGAAAGCAGCGGCGCGATTTGCTAGCAAATTGAACTGCCCGAAAGGGACCTTTACTGTCCTGCATGTCGGCGATTCAAACACGATGCCGGCGCTGCGCTATCCGGAAGTCGAGGGCTGGACGTGGCAGAAAGAACTACGAACGGGCGAAGTCATCGAAGGTATCGTCAACACAGCGAAGAGTGTTGAAGCTGACCTGATTGTGATGTCAACGGACGGTCGCAACGGTTTCCTCGACGGCTTGCGTGGCAGTCACAGTGAAAGAGTATTGCGTAACTGCGCGGTGCCACTTCTTACGGTCCCTATCGGTTCGCGCATTTCACGTTTTCTCGCCTAGCCACAAAAGGCACAAAAAGCACAAAATGAAGATCTTGTTTTTTGTGCTTTTTGTGCCTTTTTGTGGCTACTTCATCGATTGCCGCAGATCGATCATCGACTGTTGACTCACCCGCAGCGAACCCTCCCCAGGCCGGTCCAGATCGGCTATCAGATAGAGGACGGATGAAAAACCGATCACGAGGGCAATCACTGCGATCGACCGTCTGCTATGGGCCAGACCGGAGTGATAACCCATCATCACCATCGCGAGAATTGCCAGCACATAAAGGACGATCCAGATCACACCAGGCACACGGCTGCGCAGTCCTGCCATAACTCGCGTGGCATGCAAATCGATTACTTCGTTGAGCGACGAAACGAACAGTCCCGTGATGTCTGAACGATCTTTTTCCGTTGCGGCGACCGCCTGCGACCAGAGCCTGTTATGCAGCTCTCCAGACTTTTTTAGCGCCTGGTCCAACTTGCCCGGCTGAACTGCCTCAAGCCGCACGTCAACGTATTCACGAAGCAGGTTTTGAGTCTCCGTTCGCATCGGTTCCGGGAGCATCGCTGCACGAAGATAGGTTGTGCCAATCGCATTTGCTTCAGACAACAAAACCTGCCGTCGATCCTCATGGCGCGATCCTGCAAGTCCGAACGTGAAAGCCAGCATAAATGCCAGCAAGCCCAAAGTAGCTCCGACCATCCCTCCCACCGGAGACTCTTTCTCTTCCTGCGAGTGACGCTGACGATAACTTGCCAATCGATAACCCAACTCGACCGACAGCAAAGCGACCGCGACAGAAAGCGGCAGGATCGACCAGAGGGGAAGGAAATCAAGCAGTGCGGTTATTTGCATGTTCGATCCTCAGCTCAGGACGCTACTCAGCAACAATGCGATGATGATCGTTGAGACAATCGTCACCAGGCCCGGCAACATGAAACTGTGATTGAGCAAATACTTTCCGATCTTCGTCGTTCCAGTCTGATCGAAAGATACAGCAGCCAGCAACGTCCCGTAGGTTGGCAGAAAAAAGATTCCGTTAGCGGCTGGATACAATGCTGCCAGGGTAGACACGGGTATCTTCAACGACACAGCCACGGGCATCAGGATGGCGACCGTCGCGGCCTGGCTGAAGAGCATTGTCGACAACACAAACATCCCGATCGCGAACGTCCAGGGATACACCTGCAAAACACTCGAGATCCCACCAACAATGAAATTTCGATTGCCTTCGAAAAACGACGAGCCCAGCCAGGAAATACCGAGTATGCAAATGATCGCGGTGATACCGCTGCGCATGATCGTTCCTTTTAAGGCCACTTCAGGAGAAGCCTTGAAGACGATCATGATCAGTCCGGCAATCGCGATCATGACGATCATAATCGCCATACCCATGCTGACTTGATCGGTTTCAGCAACGCCGGTTCCCACAACCTCGTAAGCGGGTCGCAGGCTCGGGAAAATCCCGATCAGCACAACCAGCACGATGCCCAGCAGGAAAAGCAACATCGAGCCACGAGCACGAAACAGATTCATTTGTTCAATTGGTGCAGACTGTTGCGGTGTTTTTACTTCGCCGTTCGCCAGGCGTTTCTGGTATTCCTCGTCATCGTCCAGGTTTTTGCCGCGCCACGCGACCGACAGAGATCCGATCACGACACCGAGAAATGTTGACGGAATCGTGATGGCCAGCAAACGTGGCAACGAAACTCCCTGGACCAGCAGGAAGCCCAGCATGGCCACGGTGGCGGCAGATATTGGCGAAGCGATTACGCCCTGGAATCCGGCAATGACGCTGATCGAAAGTGGACGTTCAGGCCTGACCTTGCCGATGCGGGAAACCTCAGCGATCACGGGCAACAATGCGTAGATGACGTGGGCCGTGCCTGATGCCAGAACCAGCAAGTACGTCACGATCGGAGCCACAAACGTGATGTACTGCGGCCGTTTCCGCATGATTTTTTCCGCGAGCGACACGAGATAGTCGAGTCCGCCGGCAGCCTGCATCGTCGCGAGGGCAGTAATGACGGCGATGATCATTCCCAAAACAGACTGCGGTGGACCACCTGGAGGAAGGCCAAAGATAAAGACGAAGACGAGTAAACCGACTCCCGCCACTGCACCCAACCCAATCCCGCCAAGACGTGCACCGAGAACAATGCAGGCTAAGAGAATGATTAACTCGATCCAGATCATGACAGGGAGACGGCGCCTCAGTAAGTCGTAAACAAGTTCTGCAACTCAGTCTTCGATCGCGTTTTCAGCAACGCCAATGACAAGAGCAGCCGGGCTTTTTGAGGATTTAGTTCGTCTGAGGCGATGAATCCGAGCTGGTCGTCGTTGACTTCTACGTTTCTGCCGACGGCTCCCGTCGGTACGCGTGTGCTTCTGACAACGACCACACCTTTCTTTACGGCATTTGCCGCCGCGTCGAGCGAAGCCTTATTCATGTTGCCGTTCCCGACCCCTGCGATGACGATGCCTTTCGCGCCATTCGTAACCGAGGCATCAATCAAATCAGCGGGCATATCGGCACAAGCGAAGACAATGTCGACGCGCGGTAGCTTGTCGACGCCGTTCACATCAAACTCGCTCGCGCTGGTGTGTTTCCATTGCGGCGTGTTGTAGAAATCGTTCTTGCCGTAATTCGCAACGCCCACGACACCACGCAGCGGCGACATAAAGGTTTGAATCGCCGTCGTGCTTGTTTTAGTTAGTGAATGAGCAGCATGAATCCAATCGTTCATCACGACCAAAACGCCCCGGCCTTTTGCGTTAGGATCGACGGCCACGCCAACTGCGTTATACAAATTCAATGGTCCATCAGCGCTGACGGCGGTTGAAGGTCGCATTGAGCCGACCATCACGACTGGCTTATCTCCCTTCACGACCAGATTCAGAAAGAACGCAGTCTCTTCCATCGTGTCAGTGCCGTGCGTTATGACAATGCCGTCTACATCGCTTTTGTTCATCAGCTCGTTGATACGCTTGGCCAGCTTGAGCATGATCTCAAACGACATGTCTTGCGATCCGACGTTTGAAATCTGCTCGCCCTTGATACTGGCCATGTCTTTGATACCAGGAACCGCGGCAATCATTGCATCAATCGTGACGGCGCCTGACGTATATGCCGCCTGGGTACCTGACGCCGCAGCACCCGCAATCGTTCCGCCAGTAGCGAGGATGACAATGTTCGCTTTCTTTTGGGCAACAGCGTATTGCGACGCTACCAGAGTCAGTAATAACGCAAATGCGATATGAATTCTTTTGTGGGTCATTCGGGGTAACCTCCTACTTAATCCGTGTCATCCGTGGCTAATTACTACGCCCCATGAAATGTTCGATTAATCACGTCCATCTGCTGCTCGCGCGATAGCCGCACGAAGTTCACTGCATACCCGGACACGCGTATCGTCAAGTTTGGATACTTGTCCGGATGGTCCATTGCGTCGACCAGCATCTCGCGATTGAGCACGTTGACATTCATGTGGTAACCCGTGCTGCTGAAAAACGCGTCGAGCATCCCGCGCAGATTTGTGATTCGATCTTTATCAGCACGACCAAGACCTTCCGGGACGAGGGAAGAAGTCAGCGAAATTCCATCGGCCGCATCGCGATAGGGAATCTTTGCGACTGACGCAGCGGACGCCTGAATGCCGTGCACGTCACGACCATGCATTGGGTTGGCGCCGGGAGCGAAGGGTTCTCCGTGACGCCGCCCATCAGGAGTGTTGCCGGTATTCTTACCGTAAACGACGTTCGAGGTGATCGTCAGCACCGATTGCGTGTGATAGGCGTGGCGGTATGTCGGGTACTTCCTCAGCTTGACCATGAATGTGGATACCAGCCACGAAGCGAATTGATCGACTCGATTATCATTATTTCCAAACTTCGGAAACTCCCCTTCGGTTTCATAATCCGTGATGAGTCCAGTTTCATCCCGAATAACTCGGACCTTTGCATAACGAATCGCCGAGAGACTGTCCGCCACGACGGATAAGCCGGCTATACCAAAAGCCATGGTCCGCAATGGAGCATAGTCGTGAAGCGCCATCTCAATGCGCTCATATGCATACTTGTCGTGCATGTAGTGAATGATGTTCATTGCATTCACATACACACCGGCCAACCAATCCATCATCTTTTCAAAGCGCGTCAGGACGTCATCAAAGTTGAGGTACTCGCCCGTGAGTGGCGGCATCGCCATTCCCACCTGTTTACCCGTGAGCTCGTCTCTACCGCCATTGATCGCATATAGCAGACACTTGGCGAGATTCGCTCGCGCGCCGAAGAACTGCATCTGCTTGCCGACCAGCATTGGCGAAACACAGCACGCGATGGCGCCATCATCGCCCCACGCACTACGCATGATCTCGTCGCTTTCGAATTGGATCGAACTGGTGTCGATCGCTACTTTTGAGGCGAAACTGCGGAACCCGTCAGGCAAACGCGGCGAATACCAGATTGTGAGGTTGGGCTCAGGCGCTGGTCCAAGGTTGTAGAGTGTCTGCAAAAAGCGAAAGCTTGTTTTTGAAACTAACGAGCGGCCGTCGTCTCCCATGCCGCCGATGGATTCAGTGACCCAGGTCGGATCTCCGGCGAAGAGCTCGTCGTATTCCGGAGTGCGCAGGAAACGAACGATGCGGAGTTTGATGACGAAGTCGTCAACGATCTCCTGCGCTTGTTGCTCGGTTATCGCTCCTGATTTCAAGTCGCGCTGGAAGTAGATATCGAGAAAGGTCGATGTTCGGCCGAGCGACATTGCC
>DASTVU010000290.1:0-5558 GCA_035758935.1 Pyrinomonadaceae bacterium
ATCGAAGCACATTCACACGTCTTACTTCATCCGTACTCGGAAACCGTTTGGAACGATCAAGTAGCCCGCGAATCACTGAGCCTGCGCGTCGCCCGAGCGACTAATCATTTGCGTAACACTCTTCAAGCGGGCTTCACCACCGTTCGAGATCTGGGGACGGAAGGCGCGGCTTACGCTGACGTTGGACTCAAACAAGCAGTCGAACAAGGCATCATTCCCGGTCCGCGAATGATCGTCACGACACGAGCGATTGTCGCCACCGGCAGCTATGGACCAAAGGGTTTCGCTTCAGAGTGGACCGTGCCACAAGGTGCGGAAGAAGCTGACGGTGTCGACGGTCTGACACGCGTGGTTCGCGATCAAATCGGACACGGCGCCGACTGGATCAAGATCTACGCAGACTATCGCTGGGGCAGATCAGGCGCCGCACCAACTTTCTCGCTCGACGAGCTCAAGCTTGTAGTCGAGACAGCAAAGAGCGCGAACATTCCCGTCGCTGCGCACGCGACGACCGCCGAAGGAATGCGCCGTGCGACGCTCGCAGGAGTGGAAACCATCGAGCACGGCGATGGCGGCACGCCGGAAGTATTTCGGTTGATGAAGGAACGTGGCGTCGCGCTTTGTCCAACGCTCGCGATTGCTTCGGGTGCGAATGTCGAACGGAAGCGGGCAGCATTTCGAGCGGCGCTCGACGCGGGTGTGACGATTGCGAGCGGCAGCGACGTAGGCGTCTTTGCCCACGGCGATAACGCGCGTGAGTTGGAAGCGATGGTGAAGTTTGGGATGCCGCTGATTGATGCGCTGCGATCGGCCACCTCGGTGAATGCGCGAGTGCTGCACATGTCTGACAAGATCGGCGCGGTTAAGGCCGGCTTGCTCGCGGATTTGATCGCGGTCGATGGTGATCCGACGAAGGATGTTGGAGCTCTGCGAAAAGTTAAATTTGTGATGAAGGGCGGAGTGGTCTACCGCGAGAAATAGGTCCTATAAAGACTCTGCGGCCTTTTTATGCCCAACCAGCCGCGCCACGGTCATCAGCAACTCTTCGGTCCGAAACGGCTTTCCAACGAAATCGCTAAACCCCGACTGCAAAGCCCGCGCCCGGTCCCGATCGGTGTGAGCAGTTACCGCCACGCACGGAATATGCGCCGTGAGCGAGTTGGCTTTCAGAGCCTTGAACACTTGCCAACCGTCCAATTCCGGCATGGAAAGGTCAACCATTATCAGATCTGGAGGGTTCTCACACGCCAGATCCAGGCACTCCTGCCCATTTCTGGCCTCGCGAACGTCGTAATTTGCGCCAGCCAACAGCAGTCGCAGCAGTTCGCGGTTGTCGTCGTAGTCCTCCGCAATAAGTATGGTAGGTCGCATATTTTATAGTGGACGGCTATCGGCCCGATCCGTTAGATTACCAAATGAGGCGGATTGGCGAAAAGAATCCACCCTTGCACCCCGCACGCCGATTACGCAAAAACGATTTCTTGACTAGCTGAATACCAGCCGTTCATAATCACTCGGAGTTCTTGCGGCCCCTGCGAGACTTTCATTGCTGATAATCAACCTTGGGTTAGTAATCCCTACCTGAAGACCTTGAGGTTCGTCAAAACAACACCACGACACGGAGGAGCGAGCTGTGGTCAACGGACACCTGGAAGATAGTTTGCGGCGTGAGATCGAGAGTTATCTCGAAAGTCGCCTTAGTGCGGTAAAGCAAGAGATAACCACTCTGCAAAGCCTACTCAACGAGTCGCTTACGACTTTTCTTGAGCGCCAGTCGGATGTGCAAATGGAGGGCAGCATGGTTGCCGCCATCCAGGAACATCTGCACGCAGCTCACGAGCGCGGCGTCGAACTGGCAGCTTCTGAGTCGTCCCGTGCGAAGGCCTCGAGCGACATGGCCATCGTCAAGTCGGCGATTGGTGAGATAAACGAACAGAAGTCGCAGGCTGATATTCTCAAAGCCCTCGTGAATCGCGCCTCTTCCTTCGCTCCACGAGTCGCGTTCTTCGTCATCAAAGGCGAACAGGCAACGGGTTGGCGTGGTCGCGGTTTCGAAGGAACCGTGGGCGACGATGCAATTCAGCAAATCTCGTTTTCAGTGAACGCCGACACTGTGGTCGGTAGCGCCGCCAAAGGTCTCGCGACATGGAGCGGCGGACCAGGCTCACATTCGGAAGATCAATTAGTGTTGAATCGACTTGGCGAAGAAAAGCCGCAGCGAATCGTGGCTGTACCGCTAAAAGCTCGTGGTCGTGCCGTCGCCGTTCTCTATGCTGACTCAGCCGGTCTTGATTCAGAATCGATCAATCTCGAGGCTTTGGAAACCCTCGTCACGGTTTCAGGCATGGCGGTGGAACTGCTGTCGGCTTCACGCGCTGGAACTGCTCCGAAGAAAGCTGTTGAAGAAGCGCCAGCGCCTGCTGAGGAATCGCAGCCTTCGTACGAACCTTCCAGTGAATACAGCGAGGCTCCGGTAGTCGCTGCAGAACCCGAACCGGAACCGCCGTTCTCCGGTGCTGAAACTATCGAAAGTTACCAACCAGAGCCCGTGCCTGCTGAGCCGGAATCGTTTATCGAACCCGTTTCAGCCGACGAACCGGCAGGTGTTTTTGAAGACTCTCCGCCGCCCGCAGAACAACCGATCTCGATGGGCGAAGAGCCGCCGGCATGGTCGTCGACTCCTGTTGAAGCCGCGCCCGCAGCGCCGCGTCGTCGTTATGGACAGGATGCTGAATTGCCTGTGGAAGTCCACGGTGACGAAGAGCGGCGTTTACACAACGATGCTCGGAGGTTTGCGCGGTTGTTGATCTCTGAGATCAAGTTGTACAACGAGCAGAAGGTTGCTGAAGGACGCACTGAGCACGACCTGTACGATCGCCTGCGTGAATACATCGATCGTTCGCGCGAGATGTATGACAAGCGTGTAAAGGCTGAGGTAGCGAATCGTTACGACTACTTTCACGGCGAATTGGTAAACACCCTTGCCGAGGGTGACGTTTCAAAACTCGGCTCGAATTACCCCGGCGCAACGGTTAACGCTTAAGTACTTTGTCTTTGTGCTTTGTACTTGGTACTTTGTAGTTCGTCGTTGCTTTAACTAAGTACAAAGAACAAAGGACAAAGATCCGTTTTATCCGTGGCCAAACATCGCTTACTTTTTATCTTCGTCGGCGTAGCTCTAATCGCTGTCGCCTCGCTTCCATTCCTGATGAGTGCGAGCTGTCTCACGCGGCCGCAAACTCCTGGAGAACAAAAAGCTCTCGATAGCCTGCGCACAATGACTCGCAACGACGTGTTGCCGTCTGAGGACGTGGTCGCCGGAATCGAGAATCAGTTTCCGCGCAGCAAGGCCGCCGCACTGGCGCGCATGCTCCGCGCGCGAATAAAACTGAAAGCCGGAGATGCTGCCGGGGCAGCCACGCTACTCGATGACAGACTAATCGGCGAACAAACATCGCTCGCTGACTACGCTTTATGGATGCGCGGCAGTGCGCTCGAGCAGGCCGGAAAGACTCAGGAAGCACGCGCTGTTTACCAGGAAATAATGCAGTCATATCCGACCTCGTTGCGCGCTCGTGACGCCGCGCTGCGAGTTGCGGACTTGATGACGAAGAGTAGCGAAGCGACAGCAGTTCCACTTCTTCTTAAAGATCTGGTACAGGCAAACGACGCAGCAGCCCTGCTCGCAACGGCTAAAGCCTACGAGCAGTCATCTGATCAAAATCGTGCGCTCGCGACGTATCGCCGCCTTTATTTCTTCGCACCCGAATCCGCTGAAAGCGCCGATGCCGCGACAGCAATCACACGGCTCGGCTCAACCACTGCACCGGCCTCAACTGAAGAAGCAATCACACGTGCCGATCGTTTGTACACAGCGAAGAAGTTTGCCGACGCGTTGACAGCGTACGGTGACGCCTTCGCAAAGTTTCCCGGTACAGCTACAAACGCGAATCAATTGCGACGGGGCATCGCCGCTTACAGTGCGCGAAAAACTCCTGACGCAGTCGCAGCCTTGAGCGCAATTCCGAGTTCGGCTGGCGAAACACGTGCGGAAGCGATGTTCTATCTCGCGCAAACCTACGGACGGGCAAGACAGTGGGAACAGGCACGCGCGACTGCGGAAGAAATGCGCAAAGCATTTCCGAACAGCAACTTCACTCCGCGCGCATTCGTCGCGTTGGCCCAGATCGCTGGGGATGCAAACAACAACGCTGACGCGACTTACTTCCGCCGCGCCGCCGTTAATAGTTTCGGCAGCTCGATCGAAGTGGCCCAGGCACAGTTTGACCTTGCCTGGGACGCGCACGAAGCGAAGAACTTTTCCGAATCGTCGCGAATGCTCACGGAGCATCTCGCCTATTACGCCGACAAGAACACTGACAATCGCGGGCGCGCCGGTTATTGGGCCGGACGCGACTCCGAAAAGGCCGGCAAACTCGCCGAGGCACGCGCGCTTTACGAAGCGATGCAGGCGCGTTACGACGCAAACTGGTACGGCTATCTTGCCAAGCAGCGTTTGGATGTCATCAGCCGATCGACTCCCGCAAAATCGTTTCCTGCTGATTCGATTGTTGCGCGTGCAGTTGAGAATCTGAAGACAGTTACAGTTGCAGAAGAAACTGCCGGTCCCGAAGAAGACACGCGCATCGTTAAGGCCGATCAATTATCGAACATCGGGCTCGACGATTGGGGGCTGAAAGAACTGGCCAAGGCAAGCGAGAAAGCCGGTGACAGTCCAAAGGTCAATCTCGCGATTGCGAAGATCTATCGCTCCGACGACGACAACGTTCGTGCACTGAACACGCTGCGACGCAGCTTCCCGGACTATTCGCAGATGAAACCGGAAGAGATGACGCGCGAGCAATGGGACGTGTTTTATCCGCTCAACTACTGGGACATCATCGTGCAGGAATCGAAGACGCGAAGTCTCGATCCGTATCAGGTTGCCGGTCTTATTCGTCAGGAGACAATTTTCACTACCCGCGCGCGTTCGGGCGCGGCCGCTTACGGACTGATGCAGGTGTTGGTGCCGACTGCAAGACTAACTGCACGGAAGTACGGTGTCAGTCGTGAGATCACTGCCGAGTCGCTTTACGAACCGCGCTTAAATATTCAACTCGGCACGGCATACCTGCGCGATCAGATCGACAAGTTTGGACGCATCGAGTATGTCGCGGCGGCGTACAATGCCGGTCCCGGCCGCGCCGTACAATGGAAGGCGTCGTTGCCTTTTGAGATCGATGAGTGGGCCGAAGCCGTTCCGTTCAAGGAAACGCGCGGATACGTTCAGGGTGTGGTGCGAAACCGACTACAATACCTTCGCCTTTATGACGAGAAAGGAAACTTCCGGCCGGAAGTAGGTTCACGCGCTGTGACTGACGCGGATCCAAACGTGCGCAAGCGGCGTGTGAGTGGTGGCGGGGAAGAGTAGCCACAGATCACACGGATTTTTTAAAACGGATTTGCACGGATATGAAAGTTGTTTTTGCGGCGTTGCTGTTTTTGTTGCTTGTGCCCGCAGTTCGTGCGCAAACTGCCTTAACAATCACGACCGAGCC
>DASTVU010000291.1:0-2647 GCA_035758935.1 Pyrinomonadaceae bacterium
TGACGAGGTCGTGAAAGTAGCGCTCAAAGATGGCTTGCGGCGGAGGTCCGATAGGATCGGGCCACGGCGTTGGTGCTGGAGATTGAAAAATCATGTATTCCGGTAAATCCAAAAGCGCCAGATTCTACCCTATCCAGAGGAACATTGCATAGTTCAGGAGGGGCTAAATTCGGCGTTCCGGAGCGCTGTAATCGCTCGGGGCGGCCGCGATACTTTCCGGGGAGGCGAGCGTAAAACTCGGGCCAGTGGGCGTGCTTAGTCGTAAGCCCCGCAGACTCAAATCCGCGATTCCGGGCATGACAAAAAACACTGTAACACTCCCGAGTAACGCGCCTGTCAGCAAACGAGATGTGTGCGTGTTTTCCCAAATACCCAGAAAAGTCAGACTGAAATCGATCAGAAGTGGAAGGGCAGCAAGGAATAACACCTTTCGCGGGGGAGTGACAGCGCTTCTGAGTGAACGCAACAACGGATAAATCAACAGCGTCAATGCGAATCCTGCATATAACCCGGTGCATCGCGAACAAACTGCCAGCTTGTGCCCGTCAATAAAATAAGAACGATCAGGACGTTGATGGCAGAAGATGCCGAAGCCTCGATAGATCCCCTCGGCTATCTCGCTGTGTCCGCTCGCCGCTGTGAGCGGTGCAACCACGATCAGCGACAAAATCAATGACACCGTCACCACACTCACCAACCAAAAGACCACCGGCCTTCGAGTCGGTATCACCTGCGGCAAGTATTGGTTCATCCCCTTCTGTGCTTTTCGTGGTTAAAACCTGATCACGGTGTCTGGGCCACCTTCAATGTGCAGCGTGTCGACAAAGCGAATGTGGCGCGACTCCGTTGTCATCACAACTGAATGCGTCCGTTTGCCCGATCCAAAGAATCGCACGCCTTTCAATAACGCTCCGTCAGTCACACCAGTTGCAGCAAAAATGATTTTCCTGCCGGGCGCGAGGTCGTCAGTGTCATAAATCTTGTTTGGATCCCTGATTCCCATCGTGGCCAGCCGGTCCAGCACTTCCTCACGAGATGGCACTTTGTCTTTATCAACTCCAAGACGGTCGGGATCAAACACCAGCCGTGCCTGGATCTCACCATTCAAACACTTCATCGCCGCGGCCGTGATGACCCCTTCCGGCGCGCCGCCTATTCCCATCAACGCATGAATGTTTGTTCCAGCTACCGCCGCCGAGATACCAGCCGACAGGTCACCATCGGAAATTAAGCGAATGCGTGCGCCTGCATTTCTCACGTCACCAATCAGTTTTTTGTGTCGCGAACGATCGAGCACAATCACAGTCAGGTCTTCGATATCGCGTCCGAGTCGCCGCGCGATGTTTTTGAGATTGTCTTTCACCGGTGCATCGATATCGACGACGCCACGCGACGATGGCCCAACTACGATCTTGTCCATGTAGATATCAGGTGCATTGAGCAACCCGCCACGCTCGGCAGCAGCCAGGACAGCGATCGCGTTGTTGGCGCCCAAGGCGCAGAGATTTGTACCTTCAAGCGGGTCTACGGCGATATCAACCTCCGGACACGATTCGGCAATCTCCTCGCCGACGCCAAACCCGCCGCCAACCTCCTCGCCGATGTAAAGCATTGGCGCTTCGTCGCGTTCGCCTTCTCCGATCACCACGCGTCCACGCATGGGAACGCTGTCCATTACTTCACGCATCGCCTCAACGGCTACGTGATCGGAACCCTTCCGGTCACCCTGACCCATGGTTCGGGCGGCAGCTATCGCCGCGGCTTCGGTTACGCGCAAGAAATCCAGAGACAACTCGCGCTCTGTTCTGAGGTCGTCACCCATCTGCTTCTCCAGGTTAAGGAATCAGGTCAAAATGCTCGTTCATACTAGCAGAGCATCCTACAATTTTGTAACTTCGTATCCACAGATTACACCGATTCAACTTCTGCGTAATCTGTGGTTTGCTGTTACTTTTTCCAGGTGGGTAGGGTCTTGCGGGCTGGTTTTTCTTTCTTCAATCCGAGAGCCCAGTCCGCCTGCATCAGGGTGTGGATATCACGCGTGCCCTCGTAGATGATCGCGGCTTTGCAATTGCGCAGATAGCGCTCGACCGGATAGTCGTTGGAATAGCCGTTCGCGCCGTGAACCTCGATGGCCATCGAGGCAGCTTTTTCACTTCGCGTGGTGGCTTGCCATTTCGCCAGACTCGTCGCTTTGGCGTTTGGCTTGCCCTCGTTCTTTAACCAGCCGGCGTGTAGCCATAACAAGTGGCTCATCTGGTAATCGGCTTCCATCTCGGCGATCTTCTGCTTCACGAGCTGGTGATTTGCGATGCGAGTGCCAAACGTCTCGCGAGTGTTTGCATAAGCCACGGATGCGTCACGCGCGGCACGAATTACCCCGGTGGCTCCGGAAGCAACCGTGTAACGTCCCTGCTCAAGTGCAAACATCGCAATCTTGAAGCCTTCGCCTTCCTCACCAACCATGTTTTCCTGCGGCACGCGCACGTCCTGCAATGAGAAGTAACCGGTGTTGCCCGCACGAATGCCGAGCTTTCCGTGAATCGTTCCCGAAGAGAATCCTTTCATGGTGCGCTCGACAATGAAACACGACATTCCGGTGTGGTCGCGCTTTCGTCGCTTTTCCTCATCGGTCCAGCAAAAGAAG
>DASTVU010000292.1:0-4339 GCA_035758935.1 Pyrinomonadaceae bacterium
GCGTTAGTTTGGTTCTGCACGACGATCGGTAACTCGAATCGATCGCCAAAGTTCAAGAAGCGCGGCGCAGACGGCCGCGCCATCAACGGCAGCCGCGCAGTAACCGCAGATTCCCCGGAGCCAAATTGTTTTCCACCAGCAACTGCCACCGCCATCACTCGATAACGCGTCAGATTGTCAGGCAGTTTGACTTGCACCTGCGCGCGACCGTTTACATCAGTTCGCACTGATGGCGCAAAAACGGCGAGTGCGTTGAAATTCTCGCGCAGAGCAATTTTTCCGGCGCCAGTGGTGTCTCCACTATCAAACATGAAATTGTTAGCTGTCCTTGCTCTATAAGCGACCGAGGAGTCTGATACTTGAACCGTCGCTTCAACGCCCCCACCTCCCGAGCCTCCGCGGCCAGGACCGTAACCAAGACCAGAGCCAACGTCTGAAAGTTGAAGATGTGATCGTGAGTGATAGTCAGTTGTGTTTGCTGCTCGCTGGCCATAGAAGACTGAAAGCGGATCGCTGAGCTCATAATCAGTCAGCGCCAACACCGACTCATCCACCACGACCACCGCAACTTCACTGTTACCAACCTGCTTACCGAGAGCATCTTTGACCTCGACGTCGATGACTGTTCTTGCAGCAGGTTCAAGAGTCTTCTCGCGTGGCGTCGCAACAACATTCAGATTGCGTGTGAGAGGCGGAATCGACAGGTTGATCTCACCACTGGCGAACGCGGGCCGGCGTCTCTCCACAGCGGCGCCATCTCGAACCCCGTGAGCGTTGCGAGCATCCGCGCCAACCAAATCAACCTGCACATGAACATTTGGTGTCCAGGCGTCTTCAATCGGCACGCGCAAAGTGTAGGTTGGGCCGTCGATACGAAAGCGTACGACTTTGACGATTCCGGAACGTCGCAAAGTCATCGCTGCCTCGGCGGGATAGAAAGGTGGCTGCACTAAGATCTGCGCTGTATCGCCCGCCTTGTATTCCTCGCGATCTGGAATCAGTTCTACTTTCTCTTGTTCAACGCCACGATTCGGCGATCGCTTGCCACCAGCAACCCACAAAGTCAGTTCGGTTTCATTCGCACGTTCGTGGTCGTCGTGAATTGTGGCCACAACGCGATATCTGCCGCCCACTTTCGACGTGAACGTGCACCTCACGGCGTCATTGGTTGACTGAACAACGCAATCCTGTGGATTCGACTCAACCTCCGTCCACTGACCTTCAACTTGCTTCCAATCCAATAAGGCGGCATGCATCTTCACTTCACGATTCGCGATCGCTTTGCCGTCAAGATCAGTCACGATTGATTGCACAACCAGGGGCTCGCCCTGCTGGACAAACATCTTGTCGCTTCGCAGACCGACATACAGATTTGCAGGGTGGACGAGTAGTGTCGCATTCGAGGTCCAGGTTTGCCGGTTCACGTCCTGAACGCTCGCCTCTGCCGTGAGCGTTGAAGGCCGGTGCGGCTTCACCGAATCAAAGTCGATGCGCAGGCGATGCTTGCCGTTCGTGTCGGTGCGGCCGGTGAAGTTTTGGGAATTTGTGTCGCTGCTACTACTTTCACCGGTCCACCACGGAGTCCATTTTCCAAACGTATAGTCTCCTCGATTTGGCGGCGTGAAAGTCGTCGGAGTTGAACTGACGCTCCATTTGACTTCCGTATTTGTCAGCCCACCACCAGCAAAGTATTTCGCTAAAACTGAAACGTCAGCATGGTCGCCGACGAAGAGCGGGCCCTCAGTCTCATTTTTTGCGACCACTTCAAATTCGGGCCGGCGGAATTCCTGTACTTGAAAACGGTGTCTGAAATCCTGGTTATCGAAAGCTTTCTGTGTGCTCGTGGTTGCAAACTTCACAATCGCGTTTCCCAGGTTCATATTCGCGGGAAGTTTGAATGCCGTGTCGAACCCGCCGAAAACATTGGGAGTTAGCACACCTTTGAGAACTTCGTTCTCAAGCTGGTCCTCAATCACATAGCTCACCGTTTTGATCGCGCCGTTCAATGGACCAACATCGCCATCAGGGCCAGTACCAAGGCGACGAACCCAGCCTTTGATGTGCACTTCTTCTCCGGGCCGGTAGAGCTTGCGATCGTCAAAGACATACCAAACAAATTCGTCTGTCTGCGGCTTCTGGTGCCATGCTCCATCCTTACGCCACCAGGTAGAAGGGTTTTCCGGCAGTATCGCGACATCATCACCACGACGCGCAGTCAAAACACTCATGTCAGGACCTGACGATGGTTTCAACGGAAGACTGGCGATGCCGTCCGTTCCGGTCGTAGCGGAAACCTGCGCGGGAATGATTTCCATCTTCACGTCGCTTAATGGTGCTCCATCAACGATCGAATTGGCCCAACCGATCAATTGCTTGTTATCAACGAAAGCATCGAGCCCGATCTGTGTAGATTGCACCCAGCACAAAAGCGGGTTGTTATGGCGGTCGCCGGCTGGAGTGATCGACTCGACTACAACAAGTGCCTGACCGAAACCGTTCTTAAAAGCCGGCGCCAGATCGATCTCAGTCCCGATCATTTCGTTTGGCGAGTTCTTCAGCTCGACCTGTTTCGAATAAATCAGACGACCAGGCAGGGTTGCTTTTTTACCGGCTATGTCAGTTGCTCCGCGCAGTTGTCGATAGACTTGAAAACTGAACCAGTCGCTGGGCTCAACTGCGTAGAGGTTTACCCTCACCGTTCGATAGTTCACCGTGTAAAGCGAAAGTTGGCGTGGCCCATCCGGATCGAGCACGACAAAGCCGCCGCCTGACAACGAGATGAACGGATCAGCAGGTCCAACCTTGAATTCCACGGTTACGTCTTTGCCGAGCGTCTGACCAAAGTCGTCTTTGAGAGATTTATCCAGTGTGACTTTGAACAATGTATCGGGCTTCTTAATTCCATAGAATTGCAGGGCGTTTCCGGTGATAAATGGCTTCACTCCCTCCATGGCAGGCTGAATAACAACCTGCGATTCCTGGAAGGCAGTCGCATCGAGTGGATTGTTGAATTCAATTCGCCACCAATCGTGCGGTCTGCAGCTGTTGTAACCGCATTCAGATTTCGTAATGTGCAATGGGCCGTACGTGTAAAAGTGAAACTCCTGTTTGTCGCTGGTTGTACGTGGTCCTTCCAATGATGGGGTCTCAGGCCCGATTGTCACCGCTAAGTAGGAGTTGCCCGGCAAGGGATCAATTGCACGAAATGCAAGCCAACGATCCTTCTCGGCATTCTTTACTAACTCTTTCACTTTCAGATCGGTTTCAATCTCTGCATCGGTTGCGAGTCGTAAAGATATTGGAGTAGTTCCTGCCGTAATTTTGATTGTCTTTAACACCGCCACCGGATCGATTCGCTGGTCCAACTCGACAAACATCAGAGTATCCAACGGTCGCGGCGCGGTATGTTCGGGGTATGTTGTCTTCACTATCGGCGCCGGTGTCGTGAACGTCCAGGATTTTTCGTTGTTGAGCGTTGCGCCGGTTGCCGATCTGGTTCCCGTTGGCACGGAGACCGAGTACTGAGTGGCCATTGGAAAGCGCACGTCAGGTTCGAACAGCAGAGTTTTTGTTCCGATCCAACGCCATTTCCCGTGTGGCTCTGGCGTGAGTTTCACCGGAACATATTTAGCGGCTTCTTCCTGCGAAGTGATCGCGACCATCGGTTGCGAAAAAGTGACGCTCAGGTTCGGAGTGATTGGCACGTCACCTTCGGGCGAGTAGCGAATGACTTCTAATGTTCCGGCTGATGTTGAATCGGGAGGAGCCGTTTCGTTCGCAGCGGGAAATGGCTGCATGACTGTGACGCCGGTGCGTGGTGGTGGCAATGACTGCCCGCGCAATGCGAAGTCTGTGTCGTCGCTGGTCTCACTCTTGATCGCTGGGAGACGTTTAAGAACCGCTTCTGTTTCGGAATTCGATAACGAAGTCGCCGGCGCCAGATTGGTTGCCGGACGCACCTCCGGTTGGTCCGTTCCTTCACTCAAGCGAAACCGCAACCCGTCACCCTCATCAGTTACCACTTGTGGGTTTCCTGCATAGACACTTAGGCTGCGAGGTGTTGCGACTGCGACTACAAAACAATAGACCAGCAGCAACGAGACACACTTCTTCGGGAGAGTCATTGCGGCAATGCTCCTTTGTTCGGATATGACAGCTCAAGCAACCGGAATGAGGGAGACGCTCAAGACCACATCAGGGATCGATATGTGCCCTTAGACGCAGGCGGCAACGATTGGGTTCACTCGGGATCCGAAAATTTCAACTGACTCGGATTCCACAGCGGGTTTTCTCTTCTACTTAATCCCTCTTCACGAGACGGTTTGTGCATCCGATGCTT
>DASTVU010000293.1:0-6317 GCA_035758935.1 Pyrinomonadaceae bacterium
CACGAGCGAAGTCAGTGCGACGATAACGAGACTGCGGTAGTAAGTCGAAGCATCGAAATGGCGCTCAGCCAGTATCGATTCGTTGAAGAGTGCGATGCCAGAGGCGATCAGGCCATAAATTGCACTCGATATACCAAAGACCCAGAAGCTCGGAGTTGATAAAGCCTCGGCGAGTGTGTAGTCGTAGGTGAGCTCGCCGTCGGGATCGATCAAGCACGACTCAGGTGAACGTCGCACCAGTAATAGCGCAAGCGGCGCAAGCCCGAAGAGCAACGCGAGTCCGATGATCCACCAGGCCGTGCGCCAACCATTCGCCAATACGATCGCGCCGATCAGCGGAAACGCCAGCATGAAGCCGATGCTCAATGCAATCGTGTATACCGCCATCGCGAGGTTGAGGCGACGCACAAACCACTGCCCAACCATCGTGATGCTGACGACTGAGAGTGCGCTCTGGCCAAACCCACGCGTGAGAGTAATCAGGATCGCAATTGCAGCGATCTCGTGAGTCACGCTCGTGCCAAGAACAACAATCCCTAACAAGACGGCGACGACCGTTAACACAATCCTGCTTCCAAAACGATCGATCAGCCGACCCACACCGACAGAGAACAGCGCGCCAATCAACGTGGCCCAAAGATTTATGCGCGCGAAGGAGACGCGATCGATTTGCAGATCTCGCAGGAGCGGTTCTGTGATTAGTCCGAGACCCTGCGTTCGTCCTGGCAGAGTTCCGACCATCGCCAGAGCCGCAATGAAGACGTGTACCCATCCGTAATAAAACGGGAGCGCAAAGGGTGGTTGGCGTATTTCAGTAGCCACAAAAGAATTTGGATTACGAACGCTGGCGATGAATAACGATCCAGCTCAAACACAGAACAAAACTAACAACGACTCCAACCCATCGTGTTAGTCCATCTGCAAAAACAACGGTGGCGTTGAAAATGATGAAGATCAGAAAGCCGTGCCAGATCAACGTCAATAACCACGGACGGCGACGATACGAACTCAATCCCGCAAACCACCACGAGGCGACATCGCCGATCCAAAGAATCGCAACCGCGTAGTTTACGAAAACACCGCCGCCCCAGTTGATACCAAATACCTCTGCAGTTTGGCGAGCGGTGTCACTGTAAGCAGACGCATGACTCCACGCGTGAAAGAACTGAAACGCGCAAATGAAATGTGCGAGAAGGGCTGCGCAGCCGAGGGTCCACGCCAGCCGAGCCCACCGATCGATCTCGGCGCGGCCCCGCGCAATCGCGAACACAACACTGCCGACCGCATACGCCATAATCGACATCCACACTGTGCCGCGCGTTAAAAAGTCTTCCCAGTTCATCCTAATGTTCGAAAGTCGATCCGTAGGTAGCTTTGAGATACGAATAAAACCAAACTACGAAATCGTACCTGGACACAGTCAGTACGTCCGCGGTAGCGGATGGGTGCGCCACAGGCAATCGATCAAAGGCTACGCACCCACCCGCTACCGCGGACGGTACTGACCGTGTCCAAGTGTGAGGTCTTCACTTAAGTTGAAAGTGACTTAAGGCTGTTTTGCGTTCGCCGAGTGCGTAGATGGCATTGTCTCCACGCACGATCAGCATGCCTTGCGCGAGGGCGGGGGTCGCCATCAGCGGTTGGCCCATGACGTTCTTCGAGAGCAGTTCATACTGCCGGCCGGCTTTGACAACGAAGACATCGCCGTCCTCGCTTGCAAGATACAATTTGCCATCGGCCGCAACGGGTGACGCACTAAACGAACTAGGCAGTCGTTGTTGATAGATGAGCTCGCCGGTTTTTGCGTCATAGCTGCTGAGCACCCCATTGTCGGCAAGAACGTAAAACTGATCGCCATAGATGATTGGTGTCGGTGTGTAGGGACTGCCCTTGCTCGAACTCCACGCTAGAAACGCGTTCTTCTCTTCGCCCGGCTTGAGTGATATGTCGCCAGATGCGCCGGGACGAAAGACGTACATCGCACGTCCGGCAGGATACCCGCCCGTAATGTAGATGAGATCGTGTGCGATGAGCGGTGCCTGCATCTTCACCTGGGTGTCGTTGTCGGAAAAGCGCCAAAGCTCTTTGCCGGTGAGCGGATCGTAACCGCGAATATACCGGCCGCCGTTGGCTATTAATTCCGTGCGGTCCCTGCCTTGATAAATACTTGGCGTGGTCCATGACGTGATTTCATTGCGTTCGACACGCCACGCTTGCTTGCCGTCCTTCAAATTCCATGCAGCGATGAACGACTGCTTGTGACCATCGGCCTGGACGATCACGAGGTCACGATAGATGATCGGACTACTCGAGTGTCCCCACGACGACTCTTTGTCGTCCCAAAGTCCCGGATTCAACACACCGAGATCTTGTTTCCATAACAACTTGCCCTTTGTGTCGTAACACGCGAGACCTTCGGACCCGAAAAGTGCAACGACATAACGGCCATCGGTGGCTGGAGTGGAGTTGGCTTGCGTCGCCTTTACGTGTCGCTTTGCACGCGGCACGCCTTCGTACGCTTTCTGTGACCAAAGAACGCGGCCGTTGCGTTTGTCGAGAGCGAAGATCATCCAGGTGTGGCTGGCGTCGTCGTTTGCCAGACCGATGCCACGATCCTTCGCTTTGAAAGCAGCGTTTGCATCACTGCTGACGGCAGTGATCACAAAGATCTGGTCACCCCAAACAACCGGGCTCGCGTGTGAGAGACCCGGAATGTTTGTCTTCCAGAGGACGTTCTGTGACTTTTCCAGATCCCATGATGTAGGTGGATTTGTACCTTCGGCAACACCGGACGCGTTCGGACCACGAAACGACGGCCAGTTTTGCGCGTTGATTGTTATGGATGAAAGTGCGAGAAGGAGAACTGAGATTGTTAACCGTTTCATGACCCTAATTCTAATACAACATTAGCCACGGATTACACAGATTGAGAGAGCGGATTTATCTGCTTTTCTATGTAACCCGTGGCTAAATATTTAACTCTTCGATTTCATCGCCGCCAGCTCTTTTTCGAGGTTCTGAAGCTCCTCGCCCACGGCTGCCTTGCGATCCGGATTGGCTATCGTCGGGATCGATTTCTTGAGTGCCATGATACGAGCCACGAGTAGAGCTTGATCGGCAGGTACAGCGACGTCGGGAGTTACGCCCGTGCCTTCCCAGTTCGTTTTTGTGATCGGACTGATCGCGCGTCCGGTTGGGATGAACATTCCGAAATGCTCACTGATGCGGAAACCTCCGCCAGGATGTGCTCCGCCGCCCGTTGTCTCACCGATGATCGTCGCGCGCTTGAGATTCTTCAGGTTGTAAGTGAATTCCTCGGCGCCTGAGAACGTCCGTTTGCTGGTGAGCACGTACACGTCTTTATTCAGGTAACGTTTGCCCGCGACTTCTTTCCTGGTCCAGAACTCATCGGTGCGATTGCCTTCGCGCCAGTAGAGATCGTTCAAGTGGACCGGCTCGGGACCAAACAAGTAAGAACAAACAAGTGCCACCATCGCCGGATTCCCACCGCCATTGCTTCTCATGTCGATGATCAGTGCGTCAGTGTTGTTAACAAAGTTCATCGCGGCGGCGACTGTATCGGCGCCAAGCTCCTCGTCCATGAAGTTGAGGAACTCGAGATAGCCGATGTTGCCGCGCAGACGTTCAACCTTTGAGAAGCCGTGATTCGACCAGGTGAGGTCGCGCTTTCTTTGTTCGCGTTCTTCGGCCGTCGGCTCTCGTCGCGGGCCGCGCTCGGGAATCGCCTGATGGGAATAACGCACGCGCAGATGCTTGTCCTTGCTGACAGCTTGCAGATCGTTCGTCAACGTTGTCGCAAATTGCTTCGCGCTTGTGATCTGATCGTATTCCTTATTAGCGACTCGTTCGCGAATCGAGTCTTCCATCTTCTTCGCGACGTCGGGAAACACGTACGATTCATTTAGTCGTTTTATGATCGTGTCGATCACCTGGGTTCGTGTTGCGGCATCGATCGGGAGATCAGGTTGTTCCGGCTGTGCGAAGCCGGCTGTCACAAACGAAAGTGCAAATAAACAAAGGACCGCCATACGGAAAATGACTTTGGAGGCCGTGGTTCTAAGCATTTTTACTTCTCCTTTTTTGAGGGCTACGCTCTGAAAACTATTTGCGACTAAGCAGGCCACGCAGCATCAGGTTAGCGACGTCGGTTGCGCGCTGCTCAACTTCTGCGCGCTCGCCTAATTCAGTGGTGCTCAAACTGTAAGGCAGCAATCCATTCGTGGCTTGCAAGAGTGCGTGCGCTGTGGCGTGCTCATCCTCGAAACTAAGCTCGCCGGAGCGGATTCCGTCCGCTAAAACCTCTGCAAAAATTTGTGCCTCAGCTTCGAAATATTGTGCGCGGCGTCGAAGTAAGCCGGGACGCAGAGCTGCCAGAAGATCGTTAAGACTCTGCGTGTAGTGCTGGATGCTATCGAAGCGAAACAACACGCGAGTCAGCAGCATCTCCCGGAGTCGTTCCGCAGCGGGCGCATCGGAGCGGGCAATCTGCTTCAGCCGTTCGTTCAGCCGGTCGACAATCCGGTCGATGTGAGAGAGCACAACCTCTTCTTTGCTGCTGAAGTGGAGATAGATCGTCCCCTTGCCGATCCCAGCCTCCGCGGCAATATCCTCGACAGTCATTTTCCGGTACCCAAACAACGCCAGAAGGCGGTCCGTGGCATCCAGAATCGCGTCTTTTACAGCTTCTTTCGGGGCAATTGCGACCATTTTACGAGGGTTGACTGATGACCAAATTCGAATTTCAGTCATCTTAGACGCATTCGAAGCGAAAAAGTTGCATGAATATCGCGTCGATTCGAGAAAATTCCAAGGTTAACTTCAGATCTGATCCGCGCGACTTGCCCCAAAATGAGGACTTCGCACTTGGACACGGTACTGACCGTGTCCAAGTGCAAATCTGGATTTTTTAACGCAAAGCAGATCCGCGTAATCTGTGGCTAAAAGTTTTTCTCAAAACCTGTCGATTTCACAACTCCTCGTTCGACTTATGTTAAAAGGAGTCGAAATTCTGGTATCACGTTAAAGAAGGAAACGAAAAGATGAGCAATGTACGAGTACTCGTAGGCACCCGCAAAGGGGCGTTCATTCTGACTTCAGATGGAAAACGTGAAAAGTGGGATGTTAGTGGCCCACACTTCGCCGGATGGGAGATTTATCACATGAAGGGTTCGGACGTGGATCCGAACCGCATCTACGCGTCGCAAACCAGTGGCTGGTTCGGACAGATCATTCAGCGTTCTGACGACGGCGGCAAGACGTGGTTCCAACCGGGAACGCCGGCCGGCGAACCGACTACCACGCCGGACGGAATGCCGAAAGGTGAGAGCAATAAGTTTGTTTACGACACCTCCGACGAAACCGGTAAGCCGCTCACAACGCATCAATTTTATGACGGCACTCCACATCCATGGGAGTTCAAACGAGTCTGGCATCTTGAGCCATCACTCGATGATCCGAACACAGTCTATGCGGGCATTGAAGACGCCGCCTTATTTCGCTCGACCGATGGAGGTCAAACCTGGCAGGAACTTCCCGGATTGCGCGGCCATGGCACCGGTTCTCAGTGGCAGCCGGGCGCCGGCGGCATGTGCCTGCACTCTGTGATCCTGGATAAAGACAACCCGAACAGGATCTTTGTGGCAATCTCCGCTGCGGGTGCGTTTCGCACTGATGACGGTGGTACGACATGGAAACCGATCAACAACGGATTGCGTTCAGAATATATTCCCGATCCGACGGCTGAAGTGGGCCACTGCGTTCATCACATCGCGAAACATCCGTCAAATTCGAACCTGCTGTTCATGCAGAAACACTGGGACGTGATGCGTAGCGACGATGCGGGTGACACGTGGCACGAGATCAGCGGAAACCTGCCGACCGATTTCGGGTTTGTGATCGATGTTCACGCGCACGACCCTGAGACGATCTACGTTGTGCCCATCAAGAGCGACAGCGAGCACTATCCGCCGGATGGCAAGCTGCGCGTCTATCGCAGTCGCACGGGCGGCAACGAGTGGGAGGCGCTCACGAACGGTCTGCCTCAGGAAAATTGTTACGTCAACATTCTGCGCGACGCGATGGCGGTCGACTCGCTTGATTCGTGTGGCGTCTATTTTGGTACCACTGGCGGGCAAGTGTACGCATCGCCTGATGCCGGTGATACATGGTCCCCCATCGTTCGAGATCTTCCGCCGGTACTTTCAGTGGAGGTACAGACGCTCTCATGATCGTCGTGGTTCTGCCGGCACATTTACGAGCGCTTGCGGGTGTTTCAGGCGACGTGCAACTCGAGATTG
>DASTVU010000294.1:0-11308 GCA_035758935.1 Pyrinomonadaceae bacterium
GATCCGGCAATGCAAATGAGTCCTTCCGGAGGTGTATTCGCCATTGCGATTCGCAGGGCCTCAGCGCTCGACTCACTCCCCAGAACAGTTCCTTTCGAGAAGCGGCTGGCGATCGTTTGCAGCGTATCGATCGACGCACTGCGCGGATTATCGATCGTAGTCAGTATTAGCGTGTCTGCGACTGGAAACAGAATCTCACCCATTTGCTCCAGTTGCTTATCACGCATTGCTCCAAAAACCAACGTCAGCGGACGCGCTGCGATCTCGTCCAAATAGGCTCGCAACGATTGGGCGCCGGCGGGATTGTGTGCGCCGTCAATCAGGAATGACGGTTTGTTGGGAATTAGCTCGAGTCTGGCGGGGTGCTGCGCGGTTTTGAGCCCGTCGACGATTGCGGAGCGTGAGATTGCGAAGCCTTCCTCTCGCAATAATTCAGCCAAGGCGATGGCAACCGCAGCGTTGTCTAGTTGATGTTGTCCACGTAGTGCAATCTCAACGGCCTGTACATCGGCGAGAACTGGTGTAACACCGACTTGTTCACAGCGCTTCAGCAACACGTCGAGTGCCGCAGGTTCGGATTGTCTCGCAATCACCGCGCGCACACCGGGTCGAATGATTGCCGCTTTTTCGGCCGCGATACTCTCGATCGTGTGCCCGAGATATTCTTCATGATCAAATCCAATCGATGTGATGCCGACGATACGCGCGTTTGCAGCGGTTGTTGAATCGAGCCGCCCGCCCAATCCCGTTTCGAGGATCGCGAGTTCGACGCGGGCGTTGCGAAACGCTCGTAGTGCGATCGCAGTTATTTGCTCGAAGAAGGTTGGCAGCGCCTCGAGTTGTTCCGAAACATCGCGCACCACAGTTGCACAAGCTGCAAAATCTTCAGGTGTAATTTCAACACCCGAAACCCTGATGCGCTCGGTAATGGAAACGAGATGAGGCGAAGTGTAAAGACCGCTCTTAATTCCGGCCGCGCGACAGATCGAATCCAGCATCACTGCTGTCGAACCTTTGCCATTTGTGCCGGCGATCTGGACCGAGGGAAACGCGCGTTCGGGATTATCGAGACCCGCGAGCAGCAACTCGGTATTTCTGAGTCCGAGTTTAATAGCGAGAGTCTCATGCCCAAGACTCAACAAATACTTAACCGACGCCTCAAAATCCATATCAGCCACAAAAAAGCACAAAAGGCACAAAAAGGAAATCTGTTATGTGCCTTTTATGCTTTTTTGTGGCTACTCTTTGAACTTTGCGGCTCGACGGGCTCGTTCGATATCGGACTCGCCGTGGATCTCCGGGTTCATCATGAAGTTCAGGAGCTTCGTGATGTAACCGCGCAGCTCTCGACGATCGACAATCGCATCGATCATCCCGTGGTCGAGAAGGAATTCGGATTTCTGAAAGTCTTTCGGCAGTTTCTGACGAATGGTTTGCTCGATAACGCGTGGGCCGGCAAATCCGATGAGGGCTTTTGGCTCGGCGATGATCACGTCGCCAAGCATCGCAAAACTCGCAGTAACCCCACCCGTAGTTGGATCGGTCAATACAGAAACGAAGGGCAAGCGTGCTTCATCGAGTGCAGCAAGCGCCGCAGAGATCTTCGCCATCTGCATCAGCGAGAGAGTGCCTTCCTGCATGCGTGCGCCGCCGGAAGCACAAAAAATCACCACGGCACTGTGCTCTTTCATCGCACGCTCTATCAGCCGAGTGACTTTTTCGCCGACTGCCGAACCCATCGAGCCACCGATAAAGTTCATGTCCATCGCGGCAGCAAGGACTGGATGATCGCCGACGGTTCCGCGCCCGTTGATGACCGCTTCGGGCAGACCGGAAGAATCTTTCGCCTGTTCCAATCGTTCTGAATAAGGTTTGCTGTCGATAAAGTCGAGCGGGTCGATTGAGATTACTTCAGTATCGAGCTCTTCAAAATTGCCGTCATCGAAAAGCAACTTCAAACGTTCGCGTGCGCCGATGCGAAAGTGGTAGCCGCAGTTTTTGCAAACTTGCTGGCCATCGTCGAGCTCACCTTTGAACAGGTGCGCTTCACACTCTTCGCATTTAACGAAGACGTTTTCAGTCTTCACTACGCGTTCTTCCGGTGGGACGGCCTCTATGCGTTTAGTTTTCTTGCTGAACCAGGCCATAGGATGCGGGGAAGGTTAACACAAATCAGAACTCGATGCCTTGTTGCGCACGAATTCCCGATGTGAATGGATGTTTAATCTCGGTCATCTCAGTCACGAGATCGGCAGCTTCTATCAGCTCGGGTGGCGCATCTCTTCCGGTCACGACGATGTGCAAAGCGGGTTGCGATGCGCGAATAGTTCGCAGTTCTTCCAGTACTTCTTCAACCGGCAACATCTTATAGCTCAGCACATAAACCAACTCGTCAAAAACCAGCATGTCGTAGTCACCGGAGCGGAGTTTCTCGACGCAGAGTGCCCACGTTTCGCGGGCAGTCTTGATGTCCTGTTCGGGGTTTTTGGTGTCCCACGTAAAGCCATCACCCATCGTGTGAACTTCAATGCCGAGTTTTTCCGCGGAGATATGTTCGCCGTAACGATCCTTGCGCGATTTCATGAACTGAATCATGCAGCACTTCAGGTCGCGTCCGGCGGCACGCATCATCAAGCCCAGCGCGCAGGTAGTTTTGCCCTTGCCGTTGCCTGTATGGACCATCAGCAGCCCGCGCGTCTTCTCCTGATAATCCTCACGGCGCCACTTATACTTTTTTTCTTTTTGAGACATTAACTAGCCACAAAAAGGCACAAAAAGCACAAAATGAGTTTTGTACCTTTTGTGCTGAAAATTATTGCTCGATTAATGCGTCTTCAGTAATGTCGCGCGCTCCGTTGGCTCGCTTCACTGCGTCCTGCAAGAGTCCGACGATCGTAGTTTCTGCTTCTTCCCACGAGCCGCGTAGTGTGCAGCCTGCTGCGTTTCGATGGCCACCGCCCCCGAACTTCTCTGCGACTTTAGCGACGTTGACGTCACCTTTCGATCTTAGACTGGTGCGATAAATTCCGGGCTCACATTCTTTGAGCAACGCAACGGCTTCGACTTCGCCCACCGTCAACGGATAGTTAACGAAACCGTCCGCATCTTCATCCGAAGCCTGGGCCTGCTTCTGCATCTCGATCGACTGGCGAATACAAGCGACGCGTCCAGTATCGTCCCTTCTGGCCGTCGACATCACCGCACCCATCAACTGAATACGGCTCCAAGGATAACTCGCAAACACAGCTTCAGCCGTCTTTGCCGGCTTCACACCTGTACGCACGAGCTCGGAAGCCACTTTGAACGTGCGCTCCGTGGTGTTGGAGTAATGAAACGATCCGGTGTCGGTTATCAACGCAGTGTAAACGCATTCGGCGATCTCTTTGGTGACTCGCACGCCAGTGGCTTTGCACAGGTTATAGATCATTTCGCCGACCGCAGACGCAGTGGAATCGATCCAATTGATATTACCGAAGAGAGCGGTCGTGGAATGGTGATCGATGTTAACCACAAACTGCTTTTCGAGATCGGCGAGTCCCGGTCTGGTGATGTCGGAACACTCGATCACGAACACTGCATGATAAGCAGGATCGACAGCCGGAGTGACGCGTACATCATTAGCGCCGGGTAATTGTTGGTAAGCGTGTGGTACTGGATCGCGCATGATCACTTCGACATCTTTATCGAGAGCGCGCAATAACCAGTAAAGACCAAGTGACGATCCCAGACTGTCACCGTCGGGACGAATGTGCGAGGTGATCGCGAAACGACGTTTTGCCTCGATCAGCTCGACTACTTGACTAAGCATAATTCACAACTGATGGACCTCTTCTTTTGATCTTTGTTCTTTGATCTTTGTTCTTTGTCAAAAGTCCACTCAAAGTACAAAGCACCAAGCACAAAGATCTAAAAACTGCCCACCTTAGTTACCACTTTCCTTTCCTTGGCTTTCCCATTCTCGTTCGATCTCCTGTAGCAGTTGATCGACACGTTCGCCTTCTTCTTCAACGCGGTCGCGTACAAAGTGAATCTCGGGTGTGCGCGGGAGATTCAAGGAGAGGCCGAGTTGCTTTCTCACGTAAGGCGCCGCGTGCTTCAAAGCCGCGAGTGCCTCCTTGTGCTCGTTTTCGTCACCTGCCACTGTGACGTAAACACGTGCGGCACGTTTGTCGGCCGATAGCCGAACGTCAGTTACCGTCACCATCGTTAAGCGCGGGTCTTCGAGTTCGTAGCCGACAATCTGAGCGATCTCTTCCTTTAGTGTGTCTGCCGTTCTTTCACTACGATGCATTTCAATTTCGTACTTTGTGCCTGGCACTTTGTACTTTGTTGCATTCGTCAAAGCACAAAGCACCAAGCCCAAAGAACCTCGTTACAACTCAGTCGCTGCTACACGCTCTACAATGTACGCTTCAATCTGATCTCCAACTTTAACGTCGTTGAAGTTTTCCAGACTGATACCACACTCGAAGCCTTCGCGAACTTCTGACACGTCATCCTTAAATCGTCGCAATGACGCGATGTTGCCTTCCCAACTCACAACGCCGTCGCGAATCAGTCGCGCCTTCGCATTGCGACGGATTAAACCATCGATAACCATACATCCGGCCACCGTGCCTGCACGCGGAACGCGGAACACTTCTCTGACCGCAGCCTTGCCGAGGATCTTCTCCTTCTCGATCGCCTCGAGCATGCCGATCATTGCGGCACGAATCTCTTCCTCAACCTTGTAGATGATCGAGTGCAGACGAATGTCGACTGATTCCTGTTTCGCGACGTCAGCGGCGCGTGCTTCGGGTCGCACGTTGAAGCCGATGATCACAACTGCTGACGAAGACGATCCCGCCTGTGTCGCAGAACCGAGCAAAACGTCCGACTCGGTGATTGCACCCACGCCGGAACGAATTACTTTCACTTTCACGCGATCGGTTGAGAGTTTCTGAAGCGTCGATTTCAAAACTTCGACTGAGCCCTGCACGTCGGCCTTGATGATGACGAGCAATTCTTTGACTTCACTCTCACCCAACGCTTCGATACCGCGTTTGGTCGTTTGCAGCAGCGTCGCCTGACGACTCAACATCTGGCGATGCTGTGATATCGATTGCGCTTTAGTGATATCCGAAACTACCTGCAAACTCTCACCTGCCTGCGGCACGCCTTGCAGACCAAGCACTTCCACAGGCGTTGCGGGACCGGCCTCGGTAATTGGCTCGCCGCGATCGTTGAACATCGCACGAACTTTGCCCGAGATCTGTCCCACAATGAACGGCTCGTGAATCTTAAGCGTGCCCTGTTGGACCAGCACCGTTGCCACGGCGCCGCGACCACGATCGAGTTTCGCTTCAAGCACGACTCCCGATGCCAGACGAGTCGGGCTGGCCCGCAGATTCAAGATATCCGACGTCAACAGAATCGTTTCGAGAAGTGTCTCGAGATTCTGTCGCTTCTTCGCAGACACCTGGACCATTTCGGTTTCGCCGCCCCACTCAAGTGGTGAAAGACCCTGCTGCGACAGTTCCTGTTTTACGCGATCGGGATTGGCGTCGGGCTTATCGACCTTGTTGATGGCGACAATGATGGGAACACCTGCGGCGCGTGAGTGCTCGATTGCCTCGATCGTCTGTGGCATCACGCCGTCGTCGGCAGCCACTACAAGCACCACGATATCGGTTGCTTTCGCACCGCGTGCGCGCATCATCGTGAACGCCTCGTGACCCGGTGTATCGAGAAACACAACGCGACGAGTCTCACCAGGATTATCGGGATTCGGAACCTGCACGCTGTACGCGCCGATGTGTTGCGTGATGCCGCCTGCTTCGCCGCCCGCAACGTCTGTAGTGCGAATGGCGTCAAGCAACGACGTCTTACCGTGATCGACGTGGCCCATGACGGTGACCACAGGTGCGCGTGGCAACTCAACGTCGTCAGCGTCTGCTGCGATCAGTTCCTCAAACTCTTCTTCCGCGACCATCTCTTCAAACGGCACGAACGAGACGTCGTAACCAAAACGTTTTCCAAGGTCGGCGGCAACGTCGTCCATTAGCGGTTGATTGATGGTTGCGAAAACGCCGCGCTGCAACAGCAGGGTCACGACGTCCTTCGGCTTGATTCCGAGTTTCTCTGCAAACTCCTTAACTGTAGAGCCTTCGATCAAACGAACTGACTTGAGTTCACCTGAGCCGGGAACCTCGAGCCGACCGGCAATGCGGTCTTCGAGAGACAACGCCTTTGGTGGCGGAATGAAATCGCCTTTGTCGAACCTCCCAGCCTTGCCCTCAATCTTTCGACCTCCACGCGGACTGCTGCGTCGTGAACGACGGCGGCCTGCGTCCGGAGGAGGAATGTAGGTTGTTTGCGGCGTCGCGGTCTCGCCGGGCGTTCCGAGACGTTCGGAACGAGGAAGAGACGGTCGCTCGCGGAGTCTGCCACTGCGATCAGGTCGCTCCGGCGTGCGCTCTCGTTCCTTAGGTGGCGCGACCGGCGGTGGTGCGGGCGCAGGAGCACGTTCTCCAGGCCTGATGCCGGCGTTTAGGGCTGCTGCTGTCGGTCGTAAGACCCTGACTTGTCGCGAAGGCGGCGGCGGCATCGGTCGAGGTGCAGGTGCCGGAGCGACTCTCGCTTCAGCTCCATTTGTCGGCGCCACGACTTCAGGTGCCGTGATCACTTCATCTTCAACGACCGGCTCTTCATCGGCGATGGGCGGTTCAACCACGGGTGGCGGAGCGACTTCCTCAATTACCGGAGCTTCCGCACGCGCGGCAGGAGCCAACTTCTTCACGAGCCTCGTGACAGGTGGCTTTGCTGCAGGCGCCGCCGGAGGTGTGGCTGGCGTTTCAACTGGCTCGGCCGCGACTGTTGCCGGTGGCGCTGTTTCGAGCGGTTCAGGTTCGTGAACCTCCGGCTCCAGCTCAGCTACGGGTGCTTCCGGAGTCGGCAGCGCTGCGCGCTTAACGACTTTGACAGCGCGCTTGACGGTCGTTTCCTTCTTGGGGAAGTACTTGTTCCGGATCTTCTCAGCCAGTTCTTTCGAGACTGAGTTGGATGGAACGCTGACGTCAACGCCCTCGCGACGCACTTCTTCAATGAGTCGTTTCGTGTCGAGCTTTAATTCTTTGGCGAGATCGTAAATACGAACTTTAGAGGAAACTGTCATGCACTCCTTCTCGACGCTTCTTGCTGCGTCTAAGCCGACCTAAGTGATTGGGAACCGCACGCCCAACCACCTAAGCGTCGATCAGAAGTTCAACGCCTGACAGTAGGGGCGAAGCGGGCAACACAAACGGCCCAAAGCGAGCGCATTTGCGTTGTTACTATTTGGCTGCATCAGTGGTTCTCATCATCATCCACGCTCCCGCCTGATGCAGCCTCTTCCGAAACTGCGGGAGTCGATTCTTCTGCTTCTTCGGCCGAGGCCTCAGATGCGAATTCTTCATCTTCTGCCAAAACTTCCTGCGCCGTTTCCTCGATGTGTTCGAAGGCTTCGACGCCTGACGAAGTTATGTCAGGAGACGGCGTTATTGTGTCGGGTCGCAAATCGCGACCAGCTTCCTGCAAAGCGATCTCATCCTCTGGAATGGGTTCCGCCTCAGTCAGCGAGACTGGGTCCGCCGATCCCCATGCATTGATTTCCTGTTCGGCCTGGAAAGGAACACCATTTTCGACCGCTTCGTCGTAGCCTTCAGCAGTACTTTCAGCGGAGGGTTGCACTTCCTCGTCCATCGACTCGTCAAACTCAGCCGAGACTGCGTGTTGCTCTTCCACCGGTTCCCCTGCGGTTTCACCAAGACTGCGATCGCGCATCGCGATAACTGCGCGAGCAGCCTCGAGGATCACTTCCGCTTCGTCCAAACTCAGATCGAGGAACTCGACGAGGTCGTCGACAGAAGTCTGTGCCAGCGCGTCGATATCGTTGATGTTGTGTTCGGCGAGCGCTTCGGCCTGCTGCGCAGTGACGCCTTCGATTACTGAAAGCGGAACTGCCTCGCCCGAAGCAATGAGCGCACCCATCTGTTCGGTAACTTCGCGCTTGATCTCTTCCTCACTGCGAATGTCGATGTTCCAACCAACGAGCTTGGTAGCGAGACGAACGTTCTGACCGCGTTTGCCGATTGCCAGCGAGAGTTGGTCTTCGTTAACGATGACCTCCATCTGGCGATTTTCGATGTCGGTGATTCTGACCTGATTAACTTTTGCGGGAGATAACGCGTTGGCAGCAAATACTGAAGGTTCGTCGGACCACTCAATGATGTCGATCTTTTCGCCGCGTAACTCGCGGATGATCGCCTGCACGCGTGAACCTTTCATACCGACGCAGGCGCCGACTGGATCCACGTCACGTTCATTCGACATGACGGCGATCTTGGCGCGCTCGCCTGGTTCGCGAACAGCAGACTTGATCACAACCGTGCCGTCGTAGATTTCCGGCACTTCCATTTCAAACAACCGCAGCAAGAGTTCGGGCGACGTGCGTGAAACCTCAACCTGCGGACCTTTCGACTCCTTCGACACGTTGTTTATGACCACGCGAATGCGCTCGCCCTGATTCCACTGTTCGCCGCGCGATTGCTGCGAGCGGGGAAGAATTGCTTCGAGATTGCCGAGGTCGACAATGATGTTGCCGCGTTCAAATCTTTTAACGTAACCATTGACGAGGTCACCGATCTTGTCGATGTACTGCTCGTAAACGTTACTGCGAACGGCGTCACGAACCTTCTGAAACAGAATCTGTTTGGCTGTTTGAGCGGCGATGCGTCCCAGCTCTTCCATCGGCAGCGGGAGCAGAAGAGCGTCGCCCAATTCAACTTCGTCTCCGGCAAGCTCGCGAGCTTCTACAATAGAGAGTTCAGTGGCGGGGTTTTCGACTTCGTCGACGACCACTTTCGAGGCCGAAAGCTCGATGCCTGTGTCGGCATTCCAGTCGACCTGAATGTCCTCGCCCGACCGAAACTGTTTCTTGGCAGCCGCGCGTACGGCTTCCTTCATTGCTTCGATCACCAAGTCACGGTCGATACCCTGTTCCTGACACAGTGCTTCGATATTTTGTGCTATCGATGAACTCATTAAAGTCTCTCTATTTCCCCGCTCGGCGCGAGATTTCTCTGCGTCGTTGAGCTATTCAGTTGTTACAGGTCCTATAGGACCTATGTTAATGACCAGACCCAGACCGGCGTAGTTCCTCGTCTACATCCACTTCCAGGTTCGCTTTGGTAATCACGTCCAGAGGAACACGCACCTGCCCGTTGGTTCGATCTTCAAAAAGCACGTCGTTTCCGTCTAATCCCAGCAAACGACCCCGGAAATTTCGCTGCCCATCAATCGGCTGCCGCGTCTTCATTTTCGCGTTGCTGCCGGTAAAACGTTCGAAATCGGCCCGTTTGTACAGGCCTCTTTCCAGTCCCGGCGACGAAACTTCCAACGTATAGGACGCGTGAATGAAGTCTTCCACGTCCAGAATCGTCCCGAGATGATTGCTTACTTCGGAACAATCCTCGTGGGTCACGCCCTGCGGCTTATCAATGAAGATACGAACAATCGGCTTGTTCTCGGGGCCAGCTACCTCGGCGTGCACCAGCTCGAGGCCATGGTCGATTGCGACCCGTTCAGCTAGCTCCTGAACCCTTGCTGCAATCGATTCGTTAGCCATTGCCATCTTCCGAAGGTTTCTCGCTCCAAAAGAAAAAGTGGGCGCGAACCCACCGGACGAGACCCCGTGCCTTCGAGCAAGCTGTGAATTATACGGAAAGGGCAGGGAACAGGCAACTTGACCAGTCGCTATTGTGTTTTGGCCAGTGATGGTGAAAGATCCAGTGGAACTTGGCTTAAATTGAAGTGATTGTCTCCTCAATCAAATGCCTCGTCCCTTTGGTCCTTGTTTTGTTTTGCAGGTTCTCAGCCTCCTCGCTGCGTGCGTCGTCGGGAGTCTGACAGTCTGCGGCCAAACAACGGCGGAAAAACCGCTAGTCCTCATTAGCGAAGCGAACTCAACGCGGGCAATCGCTTTTGAATCAGTAACCTTCACCAAAGAGCCTTTCACACTCTCAACACCTTTTGCTACTGACGGGCGAACGCGAATCATGGTCTTCGCACTGAACCTTGCACTTGCACCTAACGAAGACGCGTCAGCCATCACTGCCGACGCTGAGACCGCTGCTCATACGCACCACGCACTGCGAGTCGAGTATGCCGCGCCTTTGTCGTCTCTGCCGTGGTTGAGTTCGATAATTCTAAGGTTGAATGACGATCTTGTTAATACTGGTGATGTCTTGATCGGTTTGACACTTCACGGCGTGAAGAGCAACAGAGTTCGAATTGGAATTGGCGCGTTGGGAGGTGGTCCTCCTGACGATGCGGGTGCGGGTCCCACTCTTGCGCCTCCATACATACTTAGCGGTCGAGTAACCTCGACAAGTGGCGAGGGGCTTAGTGGAGTTAGCCTCGCTCTAAACGGTGACCAGGTACAGGTGGTAACAACCGACGAAAGCGGATCGTATTCCTTTCTGATAAATACATTCGGCAACTATACGTTGAGCGCTACCAAAGCCTTCTTCAATTTCACGCCGCCAATCAGAACGTTCAATAACCTCAGTAATAGCTCCTCGAACGTAAACTTCTCTGCCGTCAGACAAACACACACGTTGAGTGGCAAGATCTTTGACAACCATAACGCCCCGCTCGGAGGAATTATCCTCACACTTTCAGACAACAACAACGTATCGATCAGTACAATCACAACCAGCGCCGACGGCGGTTATGTCTTTTCTAGTGTATCGGCAGGCTTCGATTATCGCCTGACGCCTGCCCCAACCGCTCTGTTGGCTTTTGAACCAAAGAGCATCACCAAACTCGATCGTGACCTGGTCTTGAACTTTGTGGCTGCGCCGCGCAAATACAAAATCAGCGGCCGAATGGTTGACAGTAACAACGTCGGTGTAAGTGGTATCAGTCTGATTCTGAGTGGATCAGAAACGGCGAGGACCAGATCAGACAGTAATGGTAACTACTCACTGCCCGCGACCGTGTTGGGTAACTACACTGTCACCGCCGCAATCGAGCAAGACTACTGCACGTTCGCTCCGGCATCGCAGTCGGTGTCGAATCTCATCGGCGACAGAGTCTTCAATTACGGTGTGACCTTTAAGCCGCTACCCGATCCACAGCAAGTACTGGAATTCGACGGCCTGCAAAAGACCGTTGACTACGGAAATTTCTGGCCGGCGTTTACTGAGCTTGGACCATTCTTCTGGGAGTTCTGGGCCATGCCCGGAAATAACGCAAGCGCTACTTATATGCTGTCGGATGGTTATGGCGG
>DASTVU010000295.1:0-2918 GCA_035758935.1 Pyrinomonadaceae bacterium
GGTCCGTTATTACACGATGGGCATCAACAAGTGGCAGACGTCTGACACGTGGCCGCCTGCCGGAGCACAGTCGCTCAGCCTTTTCCTCTCGAGTGGTGGTAAAGCAAACACGTCGAGCGGCGATGGCGTGCTGACTGATGTAGCACCGTCAACAAACAATGTGGATAAGTTTGATTACGACCCGATGAATCCAGTGCCCTCGCTGGGTGGGAATGTTTGCTGCACGGGAAACGCAATCACAGCGGGCTCTTTCGATCAGCGCAAGAACGAGACGAGACCGGATATTCTGGTCTACTCAACCGAACCACTGCGAGAAGGTCTCGAAGTCAGCGGGCCAATTGAAGTCACGCTTTTTGTGTCTTCAGACGCAAAGGACACGGATTTTACAGTCAAACTGATCGACGTCTATCCCGATGGACGTGCTTTCAATCTCGACGAAACGATCCAGCGAATGCGTTATCGCAATGGATACGACAAACCAAACGTCTGGATGGAAGCCGGTAAAGTGTATAAAGTCACGCTGCAACCGATGGTGACCAGCAATTATTTCGAGGCCGGACATCGAATTCGGATCGAAATATCGAGCAGCAACTTTCCTCGCTTTGATCGAAACTTGAATACCGGTGGACGAAACTACGATGAATCGAAAGGTGTCGTCGCCCACAACGAGGTGCACCACTCGAAGCAGTATCCATCAGCAATCAAGATCACGGTAGTCAGAAAAGGATCCTGAGATTTGTCTTAGAGTCTGGAATCGCGATTTGCGCTTGGACCGGGTCAGTACCGTAACGCGGTAGCGTCGGGTCGACGTTGCGCATCAATTTCCGAGGCATTCCATGCACGAGACTCACCCGACGCTACCGCGTTACGGTACTGACCCGGTCCAACAGTGACTGTAGAAACGGATCGGAGGAGAAGAAAATGTTAACCGGTGCATTGATTGGCGGTTTAGTGGCGGGAATCTGTGCTTGCGTTTATGTCTGGTTACAAAAGCGTAAACAGGAATAAGATTCAGGTTAAGGCAGCACAAAAAACTTTCGAACGTCGGAAACCTTCATCTATGAAACCAAAAGAACTGACCATACGCGGCCTGATCCTGGGCGCGCTCATCACGACGATCTTCACCGCCGGCCTTACATTCGCGTCGTCCATCCCGGCAGCCGTCATCTCGATGGCCATGCTAGGCGTACTCGGATTCGTCGGCATCATCATTTGGCTCTACTGGTGGATGCTGAGCCGCAACAAGACCGTCGTTAACCCTAAATCGACACCGCGTACTCTTTAGAAAAAGGAACAAACATTGTCGATCGAAAGTCTAACAATCCGTCGTGCTGAGGCGGACGACTGCGACGCGGTCTATGAGATGTTCACCGCGTCGACGGTCTATTCAGGTACGCTGCAGCTACCGTACCCGTCGCGTGAATACTGGCGCAGACGATTGTCTGAAAACACGGATAGCGATTACTACCTCGTAGGGATCATCGAAGGACACATTGTCGGAATGGTTAGTATCGACACGTATCCAAACCGGCCGCGCCGGAGACACGCTGGCGCGATTGGGATCAGCGTGCATGCGGACTGGCAAGGCAAAGGCCTTGGCAAAGAACTCATGCGTGCGATCGTGGATCTGGCAGATAACTGGCTAAACCTCACACGGCTTGAACTTGAGGTCTATGCAGACAACGAGCCGGCCATACATCTGTATGAACGTTTCGGATTTGAAATTGAAGGAAGGCTGCGACAGCATGCTCTTCGTGACGGCGAGTTCGTCGATTCAATTGTGATGGGTCGACTACGTCCGTCGAGGCTTTAAGGTTTGGAGGTTCGATGATTAGCAATAAACTCCTCATTATCGTCGCAGTCGTTTTCCTCAGCCCGGCATTCACTTTTGCTCAACAAAGCGATTCAACACGCCCAGACGAGAAAGTCGGCGATACGGCCTTGAAGGCGAAGGCTTACGAACTTCTCGAATCACTGGCCACACAGATCAGCACACTGCAATCCGCGGAAAATCGCGCCCGCATCGGTTCAAACATTGCCGGGTCGCTGTGGCCTCACGACGAAAATCGCGCTCGTGCACTTTTTACTGCGGTAGGCCAGGACATCAGGTTGGGGTGGCAACCTCGTGAAAATGATGACTCCGTAGACGAACAGACTTTCATGGTTTTTCTGCAACTGCGAACGGACACCATTGACCGGATCGCGAAATACGATCCGGAGTTCGCTTTTGACTTTTTGAAAACCACCGAACCGCCATATGAGCAGTCACGGCAAGCTGCTCGGGAAAAAGAACGCATACTCACGTTGCGACTGGCCAAACAGGTCGTTAATGCTAACCCGGACCTCGCGCTCAAACTCGGCCGCGTCTCGCTCGCCAATGGTTTCTCCGACGAACTCTTAACTCTTCTTCGGCCACTTCTGCGAAAGCATCGGAAACAGGGTGTCACACTTCACAAAGAGATCGTTGCCAAGCTTCGCAATGCGAAACTAACCGAGGATTACCGCCTGGTATACTTCGTGAGTAATCTGGCCCAAATCACTCCACCGCTCGCCGACGAGACAACATACGGAGAACTTACCAACTTTTTGATCACAGTCGCTCGAGCACTGAAGTGTGGCCAGGGGCAGGAATACTCGGAGGAGTCAGCGGCACCGTACCTCTGCAATCAATTAGCGTCTTTAGTGGGACGTGGTGCCAAATTACACCCCCTGGTTGCGGATTCCGAAGAACGCTCGTCGGGTGATGTTCTGTCGGAGATTGACGAACTCGCTCAGGCAAAAGATTTTGATGGGCTCTTTCAACTGGCCGAAAAGAACCCCTCATTCAAACCAACCATTTACTGGCGCGCCTTCTATTTAGCTCAAAATATCGGAGATCTGGAACGCGCCGAGAAAATTGCGGCTGCGTACGTCGGGCT
>DASTVU010000296.1:0-3886 GCA_035758935.1 Pyrinomonadaceae bacterium
AACTGCGCCGATAGCTCCTGGCGTAGTCCGGCACTTCAATCCCCTCCGGCAATCTCGGGTCATTGATCGGCTCACCAGCCACAAGCTTCAACGGCACAACACCCGCCCAAACACTCATCGCATAATCTTCTTCATCATCAAGCGGCGGTCCCGTGCGAATTTTTGCCGACGCTTCCATCAACGGCAACGACAGCACCGTTGTCGCTTTCAACTCCTGCTCCGTTGGCTCACGAACATCCGCCCATCTTCCGCGAATGATGTGTTCCGAGAGCGCCAACAGTGCCGCATTTTTCTCTTCCCGATCTTCAACCAGCGTCGCGCGTCCAAAGACCACCACCGATCGATAATTCATCGAGTGATGAAACGCCGATCGCGCCAAAACCAATCCATCGATAATCGTCACCGTCACACAAGCATCAACACCACCAGACAGCGTTCGCAACATCCGGCTCGCTTGCGAACCATGGATGTACAGTTTGTCATCAACACGCGCATACCCGGTCGGAATTACAACCGGCTGTCCTTCCGGCGCAAAACCCACGTGGCAAATAAATCCCTCATCCAAAATTCCGTAGACAGTCTCGCGGTCGAAGTAACCGCGTTTTGGTAATCGCTTGAGCTTCGTGCGCTCGGTTTGAATAAATGTCATGGCGTAAATATGCCACAGATCAGTATTATCCGCGTTAGTCTTTAGCTTAAGGAGAAAATATGCGCTTTCCGTCAACCCTCATCGTTATCTTTCTGCTCGCGTCCACTGCATTTGCACAGAACGGCGGCACCACCAAGTCGCCTTTTGAAGAGGCGTTCTCGCGACTCGAATACCGCAGTATTGGTCCAGCCATCATGGGAGGCCGTATCGCCGACGTCGAAGGAATTCCGGGCGATGCGAATGTGGTCTATGTTGCCAGTGCCTCTGGCGGATTATGGAAGACGACGAACGGCGGCGTTACATGGAAACCAATCTTCGAGCGCCAGGGAACCATCTCAATCGGCGACATCGCACTCGCGCCCAGTAACCCTGAAGTGGTTTGGGTCGGAACAGGCGAATCAGCCGTGCGTAACAGCGTTTCGTTTGGCGATGGTGTTTACAAGTCAACTGACGGCGGCAAAACATGGCAGCACATGGGTCTCAAAGAGACCGAGCGCGTCTCCGCCATCGCGATTCATCCGCAGAATCCTGACATCGTCTACATCGGCGCACTCGGACATGCTTTTGGTCCCAACGACGAACGAGGCGTGTTCATGACTACTGACGGAGGTAAGACCTGGACCAAAACCCTCTTCATCGACAATCAACACGGCGTCGCAGATCTCGAGATCGATCCGACAAATCCAAACATTCTCTACGCGGGCATGTGGAGCTTTGAGCGCAAGCCATGGACTCATCGCAGCGGCAGCGAGAAAGGCGGCGTTTACAAGTCGATTGACGGTGGCCGGACCTGGAACAAGCTCACCAACGGTCTGCCGAAACTAATGGGCCGCATTGGCGTGCGCGTCGCGCCCAGTAATCCAAATGTTGTTTACGTGATCGTCGAAGCCAAAGACGGAACGCTCTATCGCTCGGACGATCGCGGTGAGAACTTCCGCATGGTCTCGAAGAACACTGACATCGTGTCGCGCGGTTTCTATTACACGCGAGTGCGCGTCGATCCGACGAATGAGAACCACATCTTCGCCGTCGCTTCGACGTTGTTTACGTCAGTCGACGGCGGCAAGACGTTTCGCTCGATCACAGGACGCACGCACATCGACTTCCATGCACTCTGGGTCGATCCGAAGAATCCGAAACGCATGTGGCACGGGCAGGACGGTGGGATCGGTGTCACTTACGATGGTGGTGAAACGTGGGAAGCGGTCTACAACATTCCCCTGGGCCAGTTCTATCAAATTCACGCTGACAATCGTCAGCCTTTCTACAACGTGATGGGCGGGCTTCAGGACAACGGTTCGTGGAGTGGGCCAAGCCGCACGCGCGAGCCCGCCGGGATCATGAATGACGACTGGCGCATGGTGAGTTTTGGCGACGGTTTCTACGTCATCAATCATCCTGACAATCCCGATCAGTATCTTTCGGAGTCGCAGGGCGGCAACATCGTCGCGACCGATTTCGTCACGCGCGAGCAGCAGTTAGTGAATCCGTGGGGACGCGGTAGTGGTGGTGGTCCAGCAACCGGGCACAAGTTCCGGTTCAACTGGAACTCGCCGATTGTTTTTTCTCCACACGAGAAAACGACGGTGTATCTCGCGGGTAATGTGGTCTTCAAGACTCCCGACTTCGGCAAGACCTGGGAACAGATTAGCCCTGATCTGACCACTAACGATCCCGAGAAGCTGAAAGATGCCGGTGGACCAATTGCAATTGAGAATTCGACCGCCGAATATCACTCGACAATCATCAGCCTCGCCGAATCGCCCATTCAAAAGGGACAGATCTGGGTGGGCACTGACGACGGCAACCTGCAACTCACTACCGACGGCGGTAAGAACTGGTCCAACCTCATTAAGAACGTCTCCGGAGTGGCGGCGAATTCTCCTGTTTCACACGTCGAACCGTCACGAACTGCTGCCAGTACGGCGTATGTCTCGTTCGATCGTCACATGTTTGACGACTTTCGCCCGTACATCTTCAAGACTACTGACTCAGGAAAGTCCTGGACGAACATCTCCGGAAATCTACCGGCAAAGGCATACGTGCAAGTGGTTCGCGAGGATCCAAAGAACAAGAATTTACTCTACGCAGGGACCGAACTCGGTCTGTTTGCTTCTTACACCGGCGGTAAAGAATGGATGCCGTTGAATCTGAAGAATCTTCCCAACGTTGCGGTCCACGATATCCTCATCCATCCGCGTGAGAACGATCTGATTCTCGCCACACACGGGCGCAGTATCTGGATCTTTGACGATGCAACTGCGCTTCAGCAGATGACAACGCAGATTCTGAATAGCAATGCATACCTGTTTTCCGTGCGGCCGGCGCTGCGATATGCGAGCCAGTTCACTCGTTATGGCATCGGCGACAAACAGTTTACTGGTCCAAATCCGCCCACCGGCGCGTTGATAACTTACTACCTCAAAGACAAGCTCGATGAAAAAGCAACGCTCAAGCTTCAGATCTTCGATCGCGACGGCAAACTCGTCCAGGACATCGAGCGGCCGTCACGCGAAAAGGGACTGAATCGAATGGCGTGGAATCTCAGACTTGGTGGACCGGAAGTGCGCCGTCCACCGACTGAAGAACAACTCGCGTTTGGCGGAGCGCCACGTGGTCCACGGGTGTTGCCTGGAACTTATACCGTGAAGCTGACGGTTAACGATAAGGTGCTTGAAGAGCGAGTCGAAGTTAAGCTCGATCCGACGATCAATGTTCCGGTCGCTGCGCTTCAAGAAGCGCTCGAAATGCAGGTCAAGCTGCGCGATATGCAGACGACGATTAATTTGTCGTTGCGATTTCTCGACAGCCTCGAGGATCAGCTCAAACATACACAGACGACGATGAAGACCTTGGAGAAAGAGCCGGACAAGGAGTTGATGAAGGCGCTCGAAGATTACATTAAAGAGCTGGACAAGATGGAGGACCGGCTCTCGTCACGCAACGAGGGGCTTGGATTTGCCGGCCGCGATCAGGTGGCAGATAACATTGGCAACCTGTTCTTCACGCTTGATGTGAACTTTGGTCCAACGCCGGGGCAGAAACAGTACTTCGCTGAAATTCAGCCCGTGTATCGCACGCGTGTTGAAGAGGTGAATAAGTTTCTGCGAGAGACGTTGCCGAGTTGGAACGAGAAACTGAAGGCCTGGAACGCCCCCACCCTCACCACACGCAAGCCGTTCGAATAACAAAGCCCGATGGAACGTACTGTAGGGGCGGCCCTCCGTGGCCGCCCGT
>DASTVU010000297.1:0-8210 GCA_035758935.1 Pyrinomonadaceae bacterium
ACAAAACCGGCGGTGATCGGGAGCGGGGGACGAAGCATAGACGGAATTCTATTCAGTGTTGGGCCAGTAGGGAAGAGCTAATTGACTTTCAAATGAGACAGCGATATTGTCCGCGAGTTCACACTCAACCGACCACTGAAACTCTCAGTCAAGGAGACAAACCAATGCCGGATCCACTCAATGCAGTCGTTGACCTCTCACATCACAATGGCAACGTAAATCTTCAACAAGCCGCGGGCGACGGAATCATAGGCGTCATTCATAAAGCCACGCAGGGTCAGACCGGTCTTGACCCGATGTATCAAACCAATCGAACAAATGCGCAAAATGCCGGACTCTTGTGGGGCGCTTATCACTTCGCTACCGGTGGCGACGGCGTCGCACAAGCCGAGCACTTTCTTCAGGTCGTCGGATCTTTTGAGAACACTCTTCTCGTGCTCGACTTCGAACAAAACCCGAGCGGCAGCAGCATGTCGCTGGAAGACGCCCGAAACTTTGTCACTCACGTCAATGAGGTTACCGGCAGGTTTCCGGGTTTATATTCCGGCTCCTATATAAAAGAGCTGCTCGGCAGCAACAAAGATCCCATTCTCGCTCAGTGCTGGTTCTGGTTAGCACAATACGGTCCCACCGCAGTGATTCCTGCTAATTGGGCGACATGGACCATGTGGCAATACACGGACGGCGCCGTCGGTCCGCAGCCGCACTCAGTCGCCGGTATCGGAAACTGCGATCGGGATAAATTCAATGGGACTGAAGATCAACTCCGAACCCTGTGGCAAGGTTAGGTTCAACGGTAGGGCGGCCCTCCGTGGCCACCCGGCGTTGGTTTCGATCTCGGCAATACGCCGCGGTGAAATCAACGTCTCTGCCCAACACTGATTAACGCCCGCCTGTCTTTTGCGAATTTCTATTAATTTAGCCGGGATCCAGGCATAGACTGCCGCCTTCCTTTTCACTCAAGTCTCACAACTCTCTCGAGTGGAAATGAAAACACTAAATATCTCATTAAGTTTAGTGTCGGTCTTAAATCCGCAACACTCACGATTATGAACACGACAAACGAAAAACGTGGTTCGAATGTCACCCCCATTTTCTTAGGGGTGCTCGGGTTCCTCGTCTATTACGGACTGTTCGCCTCATTCGACCGAACAAGAGGGTACACGGGTGAAGGTGTACCGCAACTCGTCGGCACCATGTGGAAGCTCGGAATCTTCAGCATAACCATGTGGCGTGTAGGCGAAGCCGCGCGCACAAGCCGAAAACTTTACCTCACGCTTGGGGGCGCCTTCGCAGTTGGTGGCTCCGCTTTGCTTCTAGCAATCGAGATGTTGTGCCCCAAGGGATTTCCTCCGTCGGCGCAAGTAGGCATGAGGTTTATGGTGGAAGGTATCGAGGCCATCGGCGAGGCGTTTATCTGTGCAGGGCTCGTCGCTCACGTCCGCGAAAAAACAATCGGGAACGACTGGCGCTATTTCCGCATCACCACTGCATTACGTGTTGGCCAAAACACCGGCATGGTGCTGGCGCTGCTCTGCCGCGATCTGTGGATGACCTTCACTCAGGGGTACGCAATTATTTTGCTCGGAATGCGCGTTGGAGTAGGAATTCTTCTCCTGCAAATGATTCAAACCGACACGATCCGCAACTTTCCGCGCCGGTTTGTGCAACGAGAAAAGGCCAAGATTACCTGGAGCCGATTTCTTCTCGACGTGATCGTCGGTGCATCGTCGTACGCCCTGTTTTACCTGGTCGCGATGGGACCATCGGTAATTCTCAAGAGTCACTACGCAAAGGTTGATGCATTAGCCCTCAATGGTGCGTTTGCGATGATAGCCATGGTGGCGATCTATCTGCTGGCAGGGAATGCGAATAAGGACCGGCCGGCCAAGTGGGCCCTCCTGAAAATCGAAATCGTAGCGGCGGCTGGAGGCGTCGTGGTGATCGCGGTTTGGATGATTTCGTTCGTGTTCAGCATCTCCGGAAGCACGTTCTTGCTGATTTCAACTGCCGGTCTGCTTGGACTCTTCACGACCGCGACGTATGTCCTGAGTGAACTCAGTTCCGGTTTGTATGGGAAGCCAAAGAATCAATCGGCTCAAATAGTTGCTTACTTCGGCTTGGCGCGACTCGGACCGATCATCGCATTAGTGATGATACTTCTGACCGAAGCTGTGAAGAAGTATGCATTGTGGAGCGCTGTAGCGATCCTTGAGATAAGTGTTGCGCTCGGTTGTGCGGGAATTGTCTTGGGCGTCTTGAAGAAGTGGAAGCTTGAAGGAGGAGGCAGTCGAGAGTATGTCTAGAATGATTGATGCTGCAAAATTTATATTCGTCGTCGGCACACCTGGCGCCGGAAAATCTCTGATTTGCCACGAACTGGAAAAGATTTTGAAAGGAAACGACTTTAAGTGTAGCCGTCACGGCGATTACCCGTTTCTACAGCTTCTATATAAAACTGATATGGATAGCGATTGTCATGATCGGTTCAAGAGCGACCCGAAATCAGAGTTTGTCGTTTTGGACCAGTCCGTGTATGACAAGGCGCTCGAGCTCGTTTACGACAACATCCTGAAGAATGCAAGAGGGTCGCGAACGATCAAAATTATAGAGTTCTCGAGGCCTCGCTACGACACTGCGTTTCTCTACTACACTTTGGAAGCGCTCGGCCAATCCGTGATAGTCCACGCCAGTGCCTCAATTCAGGTTTGTATCGAGAGGAATGAGCGGCGTAAGGCAATGCTGGAGGCCCGTCTCAAGGGACATTACGCAGCGCAGGTGTTTGGTGAAGATCCAGATGTTCATTACGTTCCGCCTTCCGTCATGAGTAACTTCTATGCGAAGGATGAGGAAGAGGATCAGCGCCGAAGCCGGGATCAGAAAATGGTGCTGTCACTAATGCCGGCGCGAAGCTATTTCTGTTTGGATAATTCCGCTGACGACAAAGACGCGTTTACCGCCACGGTGCGTCAGATGGCGGAAGACGAGCTGCTTCCGCTTTTGGAACGCGGCGAGTCGTACGAGGCCTACTATTACCGGCGTCGCGAACAACTCCGCGGCACCATGGAATCGATTGCGCTCGAAACAAGCGCAACGCAGGAGACAGAACAATTAGCGCTCAGGTGAAAAAGGCTTTTATTAGCTACTCCCATCACGATTGGGACAGAGCCGCACGAGTCAGTGAGGCACTCAAGGCGATTGGTTGGAGTCCGTTTTTAGATAAGGAGCGGTTGGCTCCAGGTTCAGCATGGAGAACAACACTCAAGACAGAACTGGGCTTGGCTGACCTGCTGATTATCGTATTGACCATAGAATGGCTGAGCTCAGATTTCACCATTGCGGAACTCGAGGCATACGTTAAGGCTGCCCGGCGCGCGTCAAAAGAGCGTGTGCTCATTATTCCGCTTGAGTTTGATGGAGTGATTGAGAAAGATTATTTGATCCCTCAACTTAACGGGGTGCATATCGTCAAGGGTGCCGAAGAGCTTAACCATGATGAACTCCGTTGGATATTGTTCTGCGGGATTAATAGCTGCCCGCCAGGACCCCCAGGTGACTGGGAAGAGAGAGGAAGTAAAGTAAAAACTACTGAAATCGCAGCTCCTGAAGTCCCGAAGTCTCGTCCATTGAACCCGGCTGAACGACTCCGACTGGAGCAGGAGATCGATCACATTAAATCGCCACAGCGTATTCGAGAGATCGCATGGAAAACTCTTGGCCGAGAGGCTGAACTTCCGGAAGACCCGAAGATTGCCTGGTATAAGTTGATTAGGATGGTTAGTGAGCTTGGTCTTAGTGAGCGACTGTGCAAGGCGGCAGACGTTGACTACGAGCTTCTATTTGGCCCGTCTGGTAGCAGCGAAGAGAGCTAGGGCTGACCCACCAACAAATAATAAAGCCCCACCAACAACACGGGCTTGATCAGGAATCTGGCGAATGCCGGAGTCAGTTATCACGACTCCCGACCGCGGCTCAACGTACAAAGCGCGGTATGTGATTACGCCACCCGCAGTGGCAATCAAGATCCCGACAATCAGGAGGAGAGATTTCATTTCCCCTTGAATGCTGCCTTGCGTTTCTCCAGGAACGCGCTTACGCCTTCGTCTTTGTCTTCCGTCGAGAAACAGAGCGCGAAGAGATCGACTTCACGACGCAGACCCTCGTCTAGATTGGAGCGAGACGCCAGCTTGACTGCTTCCTTCGCAAGCTGTAGCGCGATCGGACCCTTATCAGCAATGCGGATCGCGATCTCCATTGTCTTCGCTTCGAGCTGTTCAGCCGGTACCACGTGGTTAACAAGCCCGATCGAAAACGCAGTTTGCGCATCGATGATCTCGCCGGTAAGAATCATCTCCATCGCTTTCCCCTCGCCAACAAGGCGCGTCAGACGTTGCGTGCCACCGCCACCGGGAATGATGCCGAGATTGATTTCGGGTTGACCAAACGACGCCGTCTCACTTGCGACGCGAATGTCGCACGCGAGCGCGAGTTCGCAACCACCGCCGAGGCAGTAGCCGTTGATCATCGCAATAACTGGCTTTGGAAAATTATCGATCGCAGTAAACAACGATCGGCCCATCATGACGTCGCGCTGCGTGATTGACGTGCGTCCCGCAAACTCTGCGATGTCTGCTCCAGCGATAAAAGCTTTCTCACCGGCGCCAGTGAAAACGACCACACGGACTGAACTGTCGTTGCGCAGCTCTTCCAGTAAAGCTGCGCCTTCTTCGCGTGTTTTTATATTGAGTGCGTTTCTTTTATCAGGACGATTGATGGTGATGATGGCGACCCGCTCGCGTTTTTCGAGCAGCAGGGTCTCGTAAGTTTCCGGCATTGACAACTCCAGTGTCTCTTGATGATTAAAATTTACTCGGAGGGAGGACCTTCGGGATCAGTAGTCACTGGTTGCTCGTCGGCTACCCATGACACGAATAGCCGGAGCCAGTTTTCGGTGGGTTCGGCTATCTGTACTCCGACTCGCGCTGTTCCGTAAATCGCGGGCGCAACTCGCACCACGAGGGCAGTCGCCTCGATCGGCGTGCCATCGGGCCGGTGCGCGCGAATGTACAAACGTTCTCCGCGAGTAACCTTCTGGTTCAAATGAAAGAGCGCGCCTGAAGTCGAAATGTCGTCAGTTTCGGTTGGCTCACTCCAGGCGGAACCATCTTCTGCGCGACCGGAAATCACGATCGGCAGTCGCAACGACATTCGTAACGCAAACCGTCTCTCTTCGTTGTTGTAGGGAGTACTCATTGTTCAGCAACAGGAACTTAGGAAGACTGTGCGCGGCGCGCGTCTTCTTTGCTCCAATCGTAAAACCCCTGACCCGTTTTCTTTCCTAATTTCCCTTCACTCACCATTCGTCGCAAAACTTCAGGTGGTTTAAATGCCTCTGAGCCGAGTTCTCGATGAAGATACTCGGCGATATTAAGTCGCACGTCGAGCCCGACAAGATCGGTTAACTTCAGTGGACCCATCGGATGGTTGTAGCCGAGTTCCATCGCAGTGTCGATATCCTGCGCACTGGCCACGCCCTGCTCAAACATTCTCATCGCTTCGAGCCCAAGCACTACTCCCAAACGACTCGACGCAAAGCCGGGAACGTCTTTAACGACAATCGGCTCTTTCCGTAGCTTCTCTCCTACAGCCTTGACGACGTCGATAGTCTCGGTGCTGGTCTTTTCGCCAACAACGATTTCAAGCAGTCGCATGATATGCACAGGGTTAAAAAAGTGCATACCAATAACGGCTTCGGGGCGTTTCGAAGAACTGGCTATCTCAGTAATTGACAGCGACGACGTATTGCTCGCGAAAATGAAAGGGTGGTCGGACGCGGATTCGAGTTGCCGGAGGATGTCTTTCTTGAGTTCCAGTTTCTCCGGCGCGGCCTCAATAATCAGATCTGCTGCCGCACACTCTTTCAGGTTCGTTGTGCCACGAATATGCTGCAAGGTGCGGTCGCGATCGTTTTCAGTCAACTTGCCGAGTTTCATTCCTTTGGCAAGGTTACCTTCGATCGCCTTAACTCCTCGAGCAAGCGATTCACGATCGACATCGCTGAGTAAGACCTTAAAACCCGCTAACGCGGCAACCTGGGCAATACCATGACCCATGGTGCCGGCGCCGATCACGGCTACAGTTTGAATCGTTTCCGAACCGCTTCCTGGGCTGCTCATCTTGCGAAGAACCGGGCTAAAGCGCCTACAGACAACAGAAGCCACACGGTTCGACTACCCCAATAACCGTAGTTATACTATACGCTCAACCGAAAAGGCTATACTCTCGTGCTTCGACACCTATTCGCAACTGCCAATTGCTTACCCCGGACATGCAGGAGAAAAACCTCAAGTAATGGATAACGAAACAATTAAGAGAGATGTCGTCATCATTGGATCGGGCCCGGCGGGTCTGACAGCCGCCATTTACTCCGCCCGCGCGAGCTTGAAACCGCTGCTAATCGATGCCCCGGCTGACGCGGCAAAACAAACTGCGCCCGGCGGACAGTTGATGATCACGACCGATGTCGAGAACTATCCCGGTTTTTCAGAGGGAATCCAGGGACCCGACCTGATGCACGAGTTCCGCAAGCAAGCGGCACGGTTTGGGACCGAGTTTCTCGAGGCGTGGATTACCGAAGTCGACCTCTCAGAACGTCCGTTTCAGCTCTACATCGAAGGGGGGACGATGATTTCGACGGAGACGTTGATTATTGCGTCGGGCGCTTCGGCGAAATGGCTTGGGATTCCGGGCGAAGCGAAAGTACCGGACGGTTTCGGTGGTAACGGAGTGTCGGCTTGTGCAACGTGCGACGGCCCTTTGCCGGCATTTCGAAATCGGACCCTGATCGTGGTTGGCGGCGGCGACACGGCCATGGAAGAAGCGACGTTCCTGACGCGTTACGCTGCGAAAGTTTACGTCGTTCATCGTCGCGACAAACTGCGGGCGTCGAAGATCATGCAGGATAAGGCGTTCCAAAACGAAAAGATCGAGTTTATCTGGAACACGGCAGTACGGGAGATTTTGGGCACGCCGGAAGAGGGTGTTACGGGTGTTCGTCTGCGCAATCTGCAAACAGGTGAGGAGCAAGTCTTCCCATGTCATGGCGTGTTCGTTGCGATTGGTCACAAACCGAATACCGAGCTGTTCAAGGGCCAGTTGGATATGGACGAGATTGGGTATCTGAAGACGTCTGGACACTCGACGGCGACTAACATTCCCGGAGTGTTTGCCTGTGGCGACGTTCAGGATTCAGTTTACCGGCAGGCGATAACGGCGGCAGGAACCGGATGCATGTCGGCCATCGATGCCGAACGTTTTCTGGACCATCTGCCGGTAGCGATGCCCAGCGGTGAAGAGGTCACGATGGAGGGTGAACACATCACCCCGGATCACAAGGCAATCATCACAGCCGATGGCCACATGATCCCCAACGCAGAGTGAGGAAGAATTTAGCCGCGGATGAACACGGATGAACGCAGATCAGCGTTTATCCGCGTTCATCCGTGGCTTTAAAGTAAAACGATTGAGTCGTCTTTTTCGCGGCGCGGTGGGACTCGGACAGAACGTACTGGGAGTTCGATGGGGGTCTCGTTGAGGGGGCAGGGTTCGCAGTAGACTCCGATCCGTTTCTTGCGGTCCTCACATTCATTACACTTCAAAGCCAGGCCCAGTTGTCGCAGCGACTCGAGCAGCGGCAACAACAACATTCCACGTTGTGTTAACGCATACTCAATGTGTGGCGGATTGCCGCCAAAATCTGTGCGCTCGACCAGTCGATCCTTTTCCATGTCGCGCAACCGCCCCACAAGCGTGCGACTGCTGATCGGAAAAAGACTGTTCAGCAACTCCATCGTACGTTTTGGACCACCCAGCAACTCTCGCACGACCAGCATCGTCCACTTATCACCGAGCATCTGTAGTGCTCCAGTGATTGGACAGCCATCGAGTTCGCGACGTTTCATCGTGGGCTAAGGTCTCAAATTGATATTGTAGGTTTTGATTTTCGAGTTGAGTGTGGTGGCGTTCATGCCAAGCAGACGCGCAGCACGTGATTGATGACCGCCGGTTTGTTCAAGGGCTCGCCTGATTAGATCGATTTCAAAGCGGCGTACTTCTTCGTAAAAGTTTATACCGCGTCCGATATCGCCGACGGCCGCGTTGCTTGCGCCATCATGATGTCCGGAGGTGACTGACTTCGGATCGCTGATCTC
>DASTVU010000298.1:0-5226 GCA_035758935.1 Pyrinomonadaceae bacterium
ATGCGTCGCGCCCGTTCGGAAAATATTTTCACGGCGCGCACATGGTTTGGGGTGCCATCAACGAGATCACGGCGATGAACGCCTACCGGCGACTCTCAGATCTCGCCGGTCATCCAGTACTGAAAAAACTCTTGATTGGAATCGTGCAGGAAGAATCGATCCATTCGAGTTTCTACTGGAACGTCGCGCGCGTGAAGCTTCGCGAAACTGAGTTTTCGAGAAACCTGGCACGCTTCATTATCGGAAAGTTCTGGTCGCCTGTGGGGAACGGAGCCAAGCCCAAGGGCGAGGCAGACTACGTAATGGCGACTCTATGGCCCGGTAAAGAAGGGCTGGATCTGTTTGATCAGAAGATTGCCAGCCGCATCGAACTCCTACCGGGCTTCCTTGGGTTCAAAGGGTTGACCGCACGTGTCGCTCCCATCGTGCAGAAATGCGCTACGGTGAATGTGGTTGGTGCGTTATGTGCTTCGTTGTGGCTTTGTTAGGGCAGGCGAAGCACGGTAACTATTGATCCGGCTTCGATCGATTTGACGTTTGCTGGGACCACTAGAAGTGCGGTCGTTAACGCGAACGCAACGAAATCCGACGAGCCACCCCACTTCAACGGAAACACGATGAGCTCTGCATCGTCGTTTGTCGTCAACTGGGCAGGTAAGTAGCTTTCCCGATCCGTTGTCCCCTTAACACTTCGCGCTAGTGCGGCGGTTTCCCGCTTCAACGTGGGATCCGCTGCGCCCTGCATGGTAAGCAGTGCTGTTCGTGCGAACAGATTGAATGTCACTGCGACCGAGACGGGATTTCCTGGCAATCCAAAGACTAGTGTCCCGTTTGGTAACCGCGCGAACACTGTTGGTTTGCCCGGACGAAGTGCAACGTGCTCAAAAAAGATTTCGGCATCGAGTTCTTTAAGAGCGGACTTCGTAACGTCGTAAACACCCATCGACACGCCGCCCGAAGTCACGATCAAATCACAACGTTCGGCTGCTTCGCCGATTTGTTTTTTTAAGAGCGAGGTCTCATCGCCGGTGAGCGGCATGCGTTCGACAGTCGCACCGGCCAACGCGGCATAAGCACTGATCGAGTAGTTGTTGGAATCACGAATCTGATCCTGGCCGGGTGTTTGATCGACTGGCACCAGTTCAGTTCCCGTGGCGAGAATGGCGACTCGCGGCCGTCGAAACACTTCAACGTTTGCATAACCAAACGCAGCGAGCACTGCCATCATCGCAGCGTTGATCGTTGTCCCTGCATTTAGGACAACCTCGCCTGCTTTGATTTCAGCGCCGCGTTTGACGATCGACTTTCCTAATTCGACCGTCTCGAGCAGTTCGACTACTGTGCCGTCTTTGAGTTCGGTAGTTAATTCAACCTGCTGGACGCTGTCGGCGCCTGCGGGAACGGGTGCGCCGGTCATGATGCGCACAGCCTGTCCTTCTTCCATCTGATTATGCCAACCTCTGCCGGCAGCCGACTCACCCACGATACGCAAGCGAACCGGCGCAGCCTTCACATCCTCCGCGCGAACAGCATAACCATCCATCTGCGAGCGGTCGAAAGGCGGTAAATCAGAATCGGCGACCACGTCTTGCGCCAGGACTCTGCCCAAAACCTCATCGAGTCTCACTCGCTCAGTCGGCAGCCCCAGCGTCTGCTGCCTAACAATCTCGATAGCCTCCGCAACTGAAATCATTCTGTCTCTATTTTCTTTGTTTTGTGCCTTTTGTGCTTTTTGTGGCTTGCTTTTTGGTGCCCTTTTTGTGCCTAAAAACCGAAAGGCCGGTTTTGGACCGGCCTCTCAAGGTTGGCGGAGGCATTCAGCCTCGATTGGTTACCGTCCTCACCCCGGCAACCACATTCACCGTTGGAGAGGATTTTATTCAAAACCGCCGCGCGGTCAATAGCCCAAGGGTAATTATTTACAAATTTTATTTTGCCGCGGACCCAATGAGCCTGGAGCGGGCGGCCCTCACATGTGTATTTAACTGAAACCCGTAAACATAGGCGGAGTTGCAGCATTCAGCGCAACCACGGAAACGAGAAATCTTGTTAATCATAATAATCCTGGAATCCTGTCAAACCGTGAACAGGATTTACCAGAATTATTGCGCCGCGTCTTTTTGCGGAGTGCCGGACCACTTCTCCACGATCAGACCCTCCCTGGTGACCTGGAGATGCGATGGCTTCGTCATCGTCATCAGCGAAGCCGGTGGCTTTGCGTTCGCGTTGGACCACACGAAAGATTCGGTCCCAAGCTTCAACGAATCCGCATACTCGAAGTACTTTTGTGCTTCACTCCCATCCGGAATCATCACGACGAAATACGCGATTTGTGTTTTCTCAACACGTTCTCGCAATGCGTTCATGCTGTCTTTCGTTGTCGTGCAAGTGCCGCAGTTAGGATCGACCAGCACGAGCAGCGCAAGCGAATGTTTTTTGAGCGCTGCAGCAAGCGTTTGACCGCTGCGAGATTGGAATGACAGCAGATCCACAGTTTCGCCAACTGCTGGCCCGGATTGTGCTTTGGCTTGAGCAAATACGCCGCTTACAAAGAATAGAGCACACAATCCAATTACTATTCGACGGTGCTTACGATTTGAACCGAACTTCATGGGGCCTCCTTCACACAACTATACAGTCGGGGTTCTGGGAGGTTTATCTGGGAAGGCGACTTGCCGGGAGACAAGTCTCTCTAGTGAGTTTTTAACTTAAGAATTAGTGGCGGAGCCGACGGGACTCGAACCCGCGACCTCCGACGTGACAGGCCGGCGTTCTAACCAACTGAACTACGACTCCGCATCATCTGACTCGTTTGGTAGGCACGGAGGGACTCGAACCCCCAACCTCTTCCTTGTAAGGGAAGCCGTCTACCATTGACGTACGTGCCTTCGTTGGGACCGACCCTGTCGTCAGTCCAAACCGCGATCAAAAATCGCAACAAGCGAGCCGTCATGCTATGAGAACCGGGCAGGAGTGTCAAGCGTTGCGACAAAGCGAATTGGCCACAAAGAGGCACAAAAAGCACAGAATAGTTTTAACGGACTTTCACGCATTTTGAGCTTGTTGGTGGCCTCTACGGTTTTGTGGCAATATTCCGAAAACGAGGCTCTCCCGTTTAAGGCTATGTCAGGAATTGCAAAACTTCGTCGTCGTCTGTCTCGCGGGATCGTGCTGGTAATTGTGGTGTGTGTTGCGGTGGTCTATATAGCAGCAACGCGTGCTCAGCAGATTACTCAGCAACCAGCACAAAGACCACGCCGCGTCGGTGGTTCTGAAACACCTGAGGCGAAAAAAGGTTCGCAGGGCTCGGAAGAGGTCGACGAAGGTGACGTTATCAGAACTGATACGCAGCTCGTGTCCGTTCCCGCAGTTGTGACGGACAGTTCCGGACGACCGCTTTCCGGGTTGAAGCCGGAAAATTTCCGGCTCATCGAAGACGGTCAAGCACAAACAATCGCCAACTTCGGCACGACGGAGACTCCATTCGAAATTGCTTTGCTTCTCGATACGTCGGGTTCAACACGCGACGATGTGGCTTTGATACGCTCAGCCGCGAACAGTTTTATCGAAGCGTTGCGTCCGGGTGATCGGGTCGGAATTATTTCGTTCAATCAGGCGCGGACTGTTGCTGAGCCGGTTGCTGCCGTTGAAGTTTTGTCACCTTTAACAGGTGATCGCGAAGCGTTGCGAACCGCGATCGATAATCTCGGCGCCAGTCAGGGCACGCCGTATTACGACGCACTCGAGCGCGTTGCGGACGGCATTTTCCGCGATCCTCCAGGTGAGGAGGTGCGTGGAAGACGTGCAGTGGTGGCTTTGACTGATGGCGTCGATTCCTCGAGCAATTCAGATTTCGTAAATGCAAAGTTGAAACTGGCACGTGCTGGAATTGCTTGTTACTTCATTCAGGTCAACACGGAAGACTTTGTCGAAGATCGTTTGATGAAAGACTGTCAGGACGACGGCCAGCTCTCGCTATCAAAACGACAGATAGAGCGTTACCGGCGGCTCTTCTTCCCGAAAGCGAAAGAGGAAAGTTTTAACAGTTTCTGTCAGATGGGTCCGTTCGAAAGAATGTCGATCAGCCGCGAGCTTTACAATCTCGCGCGACGCGAGATGAATGACCTCGCACGCGGTTCCGGTGGCAGAAGTTTTGAGGCCGCAACCCTCGCTGATGCGCGCGCAGCTTTCGCACGCGTTGCTGCTGACATTGGGACGCAATACAGTCTCGGTTACTATCCAACCAACAAAGCTCGCGACGGAAAGTTTCGCTCCATCAAACTCGAAGTGCGAGGCTTAAGAGAGAAAACACAAATCCGCGCGCGCGACGGTTATTACGCGCCGAAACAATAGCAATTGAGCTTTGCACTTTGTTCTTTGTACTTGGCCAGGAACACAGAACAAAGCACAAAGAACAAATCCTAGATGAACAATCCCACTCCCTTTAACCGCGTCTTACTAATCGTTCTTGATGGCGCAGGCATTGGTGCAATGCCTGATGCTCCTGAGTGGGGCGACGCCGGTGCCGACACGTTTGGTCATATTCTCGAATCGCGTCCGGTGCGTCTTCCTAATCTGCAGCGTTATGGGCTCGGGAATATTCGTCCGCTGCAGTCAGTACCACCATTGGACCAGCCTGTCGGCTCATACGGTCGATGTGCATTGCGATCCAATGGTAAAGACACGACGACCGGTCACTGGGAAATGGCAGGTATAGTTCTCGATCGTGCGTTTCCGACTTATCCCAACGGATTTCCTCCGTCAGTGATCGATAGATTCATTCGTGAAACGGATGTGCCGGGCATTCTCGGCAACATTCCGGCGTCAGGCACAGAGATCATCAAGGTGCTCGGGGAAGAGCACGTCACGACGCGCAAGCCGATCGTTTACACTTCGGCCGATTCTGTTTTTCAGATTGCGGCTCACGAGGAAGTGATTCCGCTCGATAGGCTCTATGAGATTTGCGAGATTGCTCGACGGATACTCGATGGCGAGCACAAAGTCGGGCGTGTTATCGCGCGTCCATTCCTGGGCCAGCCCGGAGCTTTCTATCGCACGGAAAATCGCCACGATTATGCAGTGCCGCCACCGCGCGAGAATCTTCTTCCAGCACTAGCTGACGAAGATCTCGACGTTGTTTGTATCGGAAAGATCGATTCGATCTACGACTCGCTTGGAGTAACGCAGGACCTGACTGCAAAGAACAACGAACAGTCGATCGATCAA
>DASTVU010000299.1:0-3771 GCA_035758935.1 Pyrinomonadaceae bacterium
CGAGAGCGTGCGAAGGGCGATATCGGGGTGATGTCCATCGCAGAGTTTAAAGAGATGGCGCGCCGGTTGGTTGAAACTCGCGCGTTGACAAATAACTAGCTGACGGTAAATAGGACTTATAAAGGACCTATTAAAATCGCCGGCTCAACTTAGGAGGTGCAGCAATAGCTACAGGCTTTCGAGGTCGCGGTCAGCGTCCTGATAATCGACGTCTGCCGCCGGTTCGTATTAACGAGAGAATTCGCGTGCCCGAGGTACGCGTGATTGGTGAGGAGGGAGAACAACTGGGCGTGATGGACGTGCGCGATGCTGTGCGCGCCGCCCGGGAAAAGGGGCTCGATCTCGTCGAGGTCGCTCCGAATGCCGATCCTCCGGTTTGCCGGATTATTGATTTCGGAAAGTATCAGTACGAAGCAAAGAAGAAGGCAAACGAGGCAAAGAAGAAGCAGGTAACGATAACGGTTAAGGAAGTTAAGTTTCGACCGGGTACCGACGATCACGATTACGACTACCGCATGAAACATGCGCGGGAGTGGCTGCAGGATGGAGACAAAGTGAAAGCCACTATCTGGTTTCGCGGCCGCGAAATGACGCACCGTGAGTTAGGCGCGCGCATTCTTGAAAAACTGGAACAGGATCTTGCGGACGTCGGTGAAGTTGAAGCACGGCCAAGAATGGAAGGAAACCAGATGTTCATCATTCTTGGGCCAAAGAGACATAAGAGCGGCGGCGGCGCGAAGCCCGAGACGCCCACGCAAACACAGTAAGAGCTTTGTGCTTGGTACTTTGTATTCTTGAATAAAGAACCAAGTACAAAGAACAAAGCACAAAGGAAGGTTCATCAATGCCAAAACTTAAAACGCACAAAGGTGCAGCGAAGCGAGTGCGCCTGACCGCCACTGGGAAGATCAAGCGTGGTCATTCGCACGCGCGACACATTTTGACGAAGAAAACTAATAAGCGGAAACGCCATCTGGATATCGACGTGCTCGTGGCTAAAGCGGATCACGATCGCGTGATGTCGATGTTGCCGTACGGTCGGGATTAATCTGCGTAACCTGTGGATAGATCTTAATAAAAAGGGAGGAATCATATGCCCAGAGCAAAACGTGGCAATAAGCGTCTCGAAAGACGCAAGAAAATATTAAAGCTGGCGAAAGGTTATCGCGGCACAAAATCAAAACTTTACCGGTCTGCGAAAGAGTCAGTCGAGCGTGGTTTGAATTTCGCTTACACCGGACGCAAATTGAAGAAGCGTGATTTTCGTAGTCTGTGGATTGTTCGTATCGGTGCAGCAGCGCGTCTGAATGGTCTGAATTATTCGCAACTCATGCACGGTCTCAAACTGGCGGGGCTGGAACTCGATCGCAAAGTGCTTGCCGATCTCGCCGTTCATCAACCGGAATCGTTTGCACAGGTAGCGGCCCAGGCGAAGAGCGCTCTCGATAGCGAGCAGAGCAACAAGGCAGCCTAGTTTTCTGGAAAGGAATAACTCAGTGAAATACATAATCAACCGAATTGGCTTACTGGCGCTCACGTTCCTGCTCGGCAGTTTCGTTGCATTGGCACAGGGACCAACTGGCAAGTACGAAGGAACAGTGAAGAAGCCCGGCGGCGCGGAAGAAAAAATCGCGCTTGAGTTGAAAAGCGAAGGTGCCAAAGTAACAGGTCGCGCCATTCACGGAGACAAGTCCATCGATATAACTGATGGAAAGTTTGAGAATGGAACGCTCACCCTTGGTTTTGGCAAAGATCATTCGTTCGTTGGCAAAGTTGACGGCGAAAAGATTATCGGCGAGGCGGCCGACGGAGCACAGAAGATCCCGCTTGAACTCAAGAAGGTGACACCTGCCGCTGCGGCTGCACCTCCTACAAGTACCGCTGCTCCTGCTGCTGATGCTGTAAATCTAACCGGACAATGGGAAGCCGTTGCTGACGCAAACGGACAGCCATTTCCGTTCCTGCTGGTTCTCAAGATTGACGGCGAAACCGTAACGGGCAGCAGCAGTTCGCAACTCGGTGAGTCAACCCTTAAATCAGGCTCTTGGAAAGACGGCAAGCTCGTTTTTCAACTCGAGGGCCAGAACGGCGTGATCTCGATGAGCGCGACTGTCGTCGAAGGAAAACTCTCGGGCGAGTACGATTACTCGGGTCAACTGCAAGGCAAATGGGTCGCAGTGAAGAAGAATTGAGACATGATTTCAGGATGTAACGGAATTTCCAAGATTACATCCTGTTAATCCTGAAAATCTTGTTCATCCTGTCTAATGACTGATCAATCACCTCTAACTCAATTAGAAACAATTAACAAAGCGTTCGAGCAAGACTTCGAACGCTTTGCGCCTTTTGCTCGCGATGCTTCGGGCCTGGCTGGACTCGATCTCGAACAAGCACTCGCTGAACAGCGTGCTATTACTGACTTACGCACGCGCCATCTTGGAAAAAAGAGCGCACTTGCTGCCACCAAGAAACAAATTGGTCGCGTCGCGCCAGAGGAGCGGGCTAGTTTTGGGCAGCAGGTCCAGGCGGTCGAAGAGAAGTTTGAAACTATGCTCGACCAGGTCGAGCTTAGTTTGGGAAATTACATCGAAGAAACGCGTACGGCCCGTGAAAGTATCGACGTCTCTATGCCCGGACGTCGCCCGCGCACCGGACACCGCCATCCAATCACTCTGCTCCGTGAGCGACTCGAAGATGTCTTTGTCTCACTCGGCTATGCAATCGAGGACGGCCGGGAGATCGAAACCGACTTTTACAACTTCGAGGCTCTTAACATCCCCGAGAATCATCCGGCGCGAGGATGGGCCGATACTTTCTACACGACCGATGGATTCGCGCTTCGTTCGCAAACTTCGACTGTGCAAATACACGCGATGCAGCGACGTGGTGTGCCGGTGCGCATGATCGCACCCGGCCGGGTCTTCCGACGCGACACACCGGATCCGACTCACAATCCGATGTTTTTTCAGGTCGAAGGATTATGTGTCGATCGCGGTATCAGCATGGCGCACTTGAAAGGCACGGTCGCGGAGTTTCTGCGGCGCATGTTCGGGGCCGATACTGTGACGCGCTTTCGCCCATCGTATTTCCCGTTCACAGAGCCGAGCGCTGAATTCGATTTCAGTTGTTTCAAATGCAAAGGCAGCGGCTGTCGTATCTGCAAGAACTCGGGCTGGATCGAACTCGGTGGCTGCGGAATGGTGCATCCGAAGGTGCTGCGCATGGTTGGTGTCGACCCGCAGCAGTTTTCCGGGTTTGCTTTTGGATTTGGCATTGACCGCATGTGCGCGTTGATGTACGAGCTCGACGACATACGTTTGCTTTTCGAGAACGACGTACGTTTCCTGGAAAAATTTGAGTAACACAGCTTTGTACTTGGTTCTTTGTATTTTGTAAGAGATTCAATTCACTCAGTACAAAGTACAAAGTACAAAGCACAAAATACCAAAGCAAAATGTTCATTAGTTGCGAGTGGCTTAGGGAGCTTACGGATACGAGGCTGAGTCCGGCGGAGTTGCGCGACAGGCTGACGATGGTTGGTCTGGCGATTGACGCTGTGGACGAGCATGGTGACGATGCCGTGCTGGACGTTGAAGTGCCTTCGAACAGGCCCGATTGCTTGTCGCATGTCGGCATCGCACGCGAAGTTTCAGTTATTGAAAAAGGGCAGTTACGACTGCCGGCTGGTGAAAAGGCAAAGACCGAAGGTCGATCCTCGGATCTGACTTCAGTCGAGATCAAGGATCCGGATCTGTGTCCACGATACGCTGC
>DASTVU010000300.1:0-9949 GCA_035758935.1 Pyrinomonadaceae bacterium
GCTTTCGCGGCCTTGAGCGAATCGAAAAGCACTGCGGCGGGATCAGTTCCCTGCTTCTGCTGAATGAGGGGAACGCCCGTGCGCTCAGCCCAGATCGCGAGCTGGTCAGACGCAGCTGCGCGGAAAGTATCAGCCGCACAAATCAACACGTCGTTACCTTCAGCTTTGATCCGTTGTGCCAGTTTGCCGATCGTCGTGGTTTTACCGACACCGTTAACGCCGACGATCATCATCACGTAAGGCGCAACACTTTCCGGACCAGTCGTCTCCGAAGCGACGCCCCGCCGTTCAGAAGCCTGAAGTATATTCAGCAACTCGCCTTTGATTGCAGCTTTGAGCGCGTCGAGATCGTTGATCTGTTGTCGCGCCACACCGCGACGAACTTTTTCGAGGATGTCGAGCGTAGTCGGCACACCGATATCGGCCGCAATCAACACCTCCTCGAGCTGGTCCAGCAACTCATCGTCAATCTGTTTGCGTCCGGCAAAAACGGTGTCGAGCTTCTCAGATAACGAATCCCTCGTCGCTGCAACAGCGCGCCGGAACCTCGTAGAGAACTCCTGTTCGAGAGCCGCTTCCTGCGCTTGAAGCTCTTCCATCGAAAGGTTGAGACCGAGGACGGAGCTCTGAAACGGAGAACGCGTTGGTGCAACCGGCTCTGGTTTGACCGCCTGTAACGGCGGCTCTTCTTTTATTGGCGCTTCTACGGGTTTAGGCGGAGGCTCAACGGGCGGCGCCGGTGTTTCCGGTGCAGCTTCAGCAGGTTCATTTAGACGGAGTGAGACAAACTCATCCTTTTTTCTTCTCCAAAAAAGTCCCATGTGGTGTGGATTATAAACAGAAATCCACAGATTAATCACACAGGCAAAGACTCGTTAACGGGAACGCTTTGCGTAAACTGCGGATTAAGGACTGGTTTGGCTGGTTTCCTGAGCTTAACTTGTCCGGGTTTGATCTGGCCTTCCTTGCACGCTTCTGAAAGCGCGGCAACCACGCCGGGGTCGTAACGCGTGCCGACAAAGCTCTCGATTCGAGCAAGTGCATCTTCAAACTTCATCGCTTTCTGATAGGGACGGTCAGTCGTCATTGCGTCGAACGTGTCTGCGACCGCCACAATCTTGCCCATTAGCGGGATCTCGTCGCCTTTGAGTCCCTGCGGATAGCCCATGCCGTTGACCATCTCGTGATGCATGTACATGCCCGGCAGAAACTCCTTCATCGCGGGAATCTGCGACATGATCTTGTAGCCCTTCTGCGGGTGCCCCTTCATGATCTCGTACTCTTCATCCGTGAGCGCCGAGGGCTTCTTGAGAATGTTGTCGTCTATTGCGATCTTGCCGACGTCATGCAATAACGCGCTGATTCTGATCTTTTCGATTTCGTCATCCGGCAGATCAAGACGCTGTGCAATCGCCATCGAGAAACGCGAGACTCGTTCGGAGTGACCACGCGTGTACGGGTCCTTGCCGTCGATCGCTGCGGCGAGGCCTTTAACGGTTCCAAGAAACAGTTCACGATTTTCCTGCGCAGACCGTTGCAAGTCGACGATGAATCGCTCGACTTGGTCGGTCATCACGTTGAACGAATTGCCGAGGTCGCCGAGCTCTGTGCGGCTGGTTACTTCAATTCGTTTCGAAAAGTCACCTGATGCAATGCGGTGCGCACCGCCGGCGAGTTCTCTAACCGGATGCGTTAGTTTGTTTGCGAAGAACACCCCGACCAATGTCGTCAACAAAGCTGCGACCAAACTAATCCAGAGCGTTTGCCAGCGCATGTCTGAGACTGATGCGAGGGCAGCAGTTTCGTCCTGTATAGCAATCACGCCGAGACGTGAGTTCTTGTCGAGCTCGGCGGTCGCGTACGATCCAAGCATTTCGACGCTGCGACCGTCGCGAGTTGCCGTAAACGGAGCCAGGGCCGACTGAACCTGCGCGCCTGACTCCTGCCAATCCTGAACCACCTTTAAGTCGGTCATCGGCTTCTCGGAGAAAGCGACACTCGCCTCGGGATGAGCCACCGCGCGCCCGTTCTGATCGACGACAAAAACGACCGGCAGACCCGCGTTCAGCAGTTCACGCTCGCTCTTTGAAGTGGGCTGTTGCACCGCGTCAAAAACTTCCTGAAATGAGACAATCGCAACGACAGCAGCAACAACGTCTTGATTATTCGTGCCACCCAGGACGGGTTCGGCGATGGTGAGTGCCATCTCCTGTCCCGAACGAATGATTTGCGGCCGGCTTACGACCAGGCCACGTCCATTCATGCGGGCCAGCACCTCACTCACTCGCGCATCCACTTCCTCGAGTTTGATTACGTCAGGCTGAAAAGCACGATGAAGCGTGCCATCGACCGGCCACAGAGCGAGTGCGATAAGGTTGGGATCTTCTTGAAGTGTGGCCTGGAGACGTTGATCATAACCCAGATTGTCCAACGCCTTGATGCCGCCCGAGATTTCAAAGGCTCGAGCCAGACCCGTTACAACGTCTCGATATCGCTGGCCGTACAGCTCAATCTGGCGCGCCTTGTCCTGCACTAGCTGAGCCTGGTATCGACCTTCCACGGATCGCAGTTCGTCGGCGCTGCGACCGGACAGAAGAATGCCGGTAAAGGTCAGCGGCAAGAGACCTACGAGCAGCAGGACTCCCAGAACGATGTACAGGAGACGGATTCGTCCGAGTTTTTCGGGCATTCTTGAAATCTGGCGGTACAATCGCCGGCAGGTCGTCGGGTTTGGCAGGTGCAGTATTCACCGAGTCACGTAGCTCGGCGTCTGGCTATTATTGTCGAGCGTGCTGGAAGGTGTCAACGAGTTTTAACATTGCAGATTGCCAATTTCCGATTGCCGATTTCTCGGGGTTGGTCTCTGTTAGGTCAAATCGGCAATCGGCAATTGGCAATCTGCAATGAAAATTCGACTTTCAAGCCGGTAGAGACGTCTAAACCCCTGAGCCCTAAGGCTCCTGAATGGAAACTTTGAGTACGGACGAGATCATCGTTGAGCGTGCTTTGACGGGCGATGCGGAGGCTTTCGGCGAGATTGTGAGGCGCTGGGAGCGCCGCATCTTTGCGCTTACTTACGGCATGCTTGGCCGTGAGGAGGACGCTCGCGACGCCACTCAGGAGACGTTTCTGGCCGCTTTTCGGAACCTGCGTGGCTTCCGTGGCGAGGCAAAAGTCTCCTCCTGGCTGCACCGGATTGCGGTGAACCAGTGCATTTCGCGGCAGAGACGCTCGAAAGTGAGAAGTGAGTCGGCACTTGACGATGAGCACGAAAGTAACGCCGGAAGCTTTTCTACACCCTTAAGCTACTTGCCGTCACGAGTGGTCGAGGGCAGGCAGGAAACAGCCGCGGTCCGGCGAGCGATAAACAGTCTACCGATCGAGCTGCGGCAGGTAGTGGTGATGAAGGAGTTTGAGGAACTCACTTTCCGCGAAATTTCCGAGGCGCTCGATTTGCCGTTGAGCACGGTCAAGAGCAGGTTGTACACGGCGTTGAAGCAGTTGCAGATGCGTCTGCAGAAGTTTGAAAGCAGGATTTGAGATGAAAGAAAGAGATCATTCTCCCAGTTGTGAACGCGCTTCGGATTTGATCGCGTTCATCTATAACGAAGCTGACGAGCGCGAAGCGCAGGACTTCCAGCTTCATCTTCGCGAATGCGGCAGTTGTCGTGAAGAGGCGGCGTCGTTTGGCGTAGTGCGTGAATCAATCATCACGTGGCGCGACGAAGCGTTAGCAGGTTTCGTGGCAACGCCGGTGGCGACGACGACACACAGGAAGTCAGCGCTCGTTGCGTTGCGTCAGTTTTTCGATCTGTCGCCGTTGTGGCTGAAGGGTGCGACAGCATTTGCACTTGTGACGTTCTGTGTGTTGGTTGGAATCGTCATTTTCAGAAGTAGTGAGCGGCAAGTGGAAATAACGAACCATAATCCGAATGCGATTTACACGAAGGATGACGTTAGCCGTATGGTTAACGATGCACTGGCAAAAGCGAGCCCGAAGCCACCTGTAGAAATAGCTGCGGACAAGTCGGAGACAGTCAAATATCAGAAGCCCAAAAACGTCCGGCCACCTTCATCAGGTCAGTTTGCAAAGAGCAGGCGCCCACTTTCACGCGCAGAACGCGAACAACTTGCAGCCGACCTGCGCTTGCTTTCGACGCGTGAAGACGAACCTCTTCAACTGCTCGGAGATCGAATTAATCAGGAATAATGTTTGAGGGAAAAATGAGATTCAGAACAGTGATGCTTTTGCTAACTGCAGTTTTACTCTTTGCGGCGCCGGGCTCAGCTTATACACAGGATCTGCCGCCATCAAATCCGGATCCGATCCAGCAACTTCGCCTCACACCCGAACAGCGCCAGCGAGTCCGCATAATATTTGCCGAAAACAAAGACGAGCGCCAAATAGCGAATCGAAGACTCCGAGAAGCGAATGCCGCTCTGGACCAGGCGCTGGATGCAGAGTCCGTAAACGAAAACGTGGTCGATCAACGAATTAATGAGCTGGCTGCCGCCCACGCCGCTCAGACGCGAATGAGAGTCCGAATGGAGCTCAGAATTCGTCGAGAGCTGCGACCAGAACAGTTAGCGATATGGCGACAATTCAGACTACAGCTGAAAGACTTTGCAGGCGCCCAACGCTCTGTTGACCAACCGGCGGGTCAAAACCTGCGCCCAAACCGGCGCCCGAACGCCAACACGCTTCGTCCCCGCCCGTAACGGAAATCCGCCTATCCACAGATTACACAGATATTATCTGATTCTGTGTAATCTGTGGTCTTGACGCCTCGCACACAATTTGCGCATGATAGGCCGCTCTTCTAAACGCGCAGTCCTAAAACTACTTAACGCTCTGGCGCAACCGAAAGACCGACGTCTGATAAGCTCTCCATGAACTTCGCCACGCGCGCCCTGCTCGAGCTACAAGAGACCACGGTTCTCGCCGCTCGCGCCTTTCGCGGTATTTTCAAGCGACCTCGGTATATCCCCGAAACCATCGCGCAGATGGACGCTATCGGCGTGGGCTCTTTAACCATCATCATCCTGACAGGCTTTTTTACCGGTGGCGTCTTAACTGTACAAACATTTCCAACCCTGAAGGCCTACGGCGCACAATCACAAACCGGTTATCTTGTCGCTGTTTCGCTCGTTCGCGAACTGGGGCCCGTGTTGTGCGCACTCATGGTCACTGGGAGAGTGGGCTCGGCAATCTCTGCTGAGCTCGGTTCCATGGTCGTGTCTCAACAGATCGACGCCATGCGCGCCCTCGGCACCGACCCGGTACGAAAACTCGTCGCGCCGCGGATGTTCGCGTTGCTCGTCAGTCTCCCGCTATTAACAGTGTTGGCGGACGTTTTGGGAATTTTTGGCGGCTGGGTTACTGCTGTTGCGCTCTACTCTGTTTCGTCGAGCGTTTTCATCTCGGCCGTACGCGACGGAATCACCACTGACGACCTGATCGGAGGTATAGTTAAGCCACTGGTCTTTTCTCTGATCATAGGCGCTATTGCGTGCCGGCAAGGTCTCAGTACTGAAGGTGGAACTGTCGGCGTCGGCCGGTCGACCACGCGCGCCGTAGTTATGGCCTCGATCATCGTTATTATTGCCGACTATTTTCTCGCGAAAGCGCTTCAGGTTATTCTAGGAACCGCATAAATCCGCTCGATGTTTATCGCATGGCAACTGAAATACACACCACAGCTCCCACGATTAGCGAGAATGCCGCGGAATCGACCTTTCACGAAGTAGACGATCTCCACCGCGCCATACCCGCTATCGAGTTTCGCAACGTTCTGCTCGCCTTCGACGATCGCGTCATCCTGGATGACCTGAGTTTCAAGGTGATGAAGGGCGAGACCAAGATCATTCTCGGCGGTTCAGGTGGAGGTAAGTCGACGATCATCAAACTCGTTCTTGGTCTACTTAAACCAGACGCGGGACAAGTATTGGTCGACGGTGAGGACATCACACACTACTCCGAAGATCAGATGATGAGCGTGCGCAAAAAGATCGGGATGGTTTTTCAAGAAGGCGCACTCTTCGATTCCCTTTCGGTTTACGACAACGTTGCGTATCGCCTGCACGAACAGGGCGTGCCTGAAGACGAGGTGGAACCGGAGGTTCGTCGCATGTTGCGATTCGTCAATCTCGAAGACGCGATCGACAAAATGCCTATTGAGCTTTCCGGTGGTATGCGTCGACGCGTGGGTATCGCGCGAGCATTGATCGGCGATCCAAAGATCGTTCTGTTTGACGAGCCGACTGCAGGACTCGATCCGCCGACGGCGCGAACAATCTGCGAGCTGGCAATGAAGCTGCGCGACCTCGAAGACGTGTCGTCGATCTTCGTGACACACGAGATGAACAATCTTCAATACATCTGTTCGGAATATGCAGTGGTCGACGAAGAGGGCAAGGTAGTTTTCGAGCGTGAAGGCGAGCGGCTCTGTCTAATCAACAGTAAGGTGATGATGATGCGTACGGGCAAAGTCATCTTCAGCGGAACCGACGAAGCCTTGCGCCGCGCCGAAGATCCGTACATCCAGAAGTTTCTGCGAGGACATTAAAGAAAGAGTGAGGACAACGCCATGCCTCGATCAAGTGCAGGTATCAGCCTGAGCCAGGTACGAGTCGGTATTTTCGTGCTGCTTGCAATCGTGGTGCTGATATTTCTGGTACTCAACGCTTCCGGCGACATCAACCCTTTCAGTCGCAAACTACACCTGAAAGCTCGCTTCGTTGATGCAAATGGATTGCGCGAGGGCTCCGAAGTTCGCCTCGCAGGCGTACGTGTCGGAAAAGTGGAGCGCATTGTTCTGCTTGAGCCGTCGCCGGTGCCTGGTGCGCCGCGAGTTGAAGCGCAGATGACGGTGGACTCCACGATCGATGGTCGACCTGCAAACGAGCGAATTCGTTCTGACTCACAGGCTCAGCAAGGATCGCCAAGCCTGCTCGGCAACGAAATGCTCATCAACATCACACCCGGAACAGCAGTGGGCCAACCTGTTCAGGACGGCGCCCTTTTGCCTTCGTCGTCGTCAAACACCGTCAACGACTTCGCTACTTCCGGCACGGACCTGGCCCAACGTCTGAGCAAACTCTCAGACGAGATCAACGGCATTGTGAAAGATGTGAAGGACGGCAAAGGAACTGTGGGCCGTCTCTTCAGCGACGAAGCTCTCTACAACAACCTGAACGCCACGATTCGTGAAACCGAAGATGTGATGCAGGCGATCCGGTCAGGCAATGGTTCGGCAGGAAGATTCATCAACGATCCTGCGCTTTACAACAATGCCAATGAGATTTCTATTTCCCTTAAAGCCATTGCTGACGATCTACGAGCCGGCCGCGGTACTGCCGGGAAGCTTTTGACTGATGACGAATTCTACAACCGCATCAACCGCACGGCTGATCGCCTCGACAAGTCGGTGGACTCGATCAACCTCATGGTCGCTGAGATCAATGCCGGCCGCGGTACGCTTGGCAAATTGATTCGCGACGAACAGATCTACAACGACGCGCGCGCCGCCATCGCACGCTTCAACACGACCGCCGAACGCATCGACAACATGGTCGCCGCAGCTCAACGTGGCGAAGGCACCGTCGGCAAACTCCTCAACGACGACACGCTGTACACCAACGTCAACCAGCTCTCGTCCGAAGGCGTCAAGATGATCTATGACTTCCGCCAGAATCCGAAAAAGTATCTGACGATCAAGTTCGAGCTGTTTTAAGTACTAAGGGCTACTAGAAGGCACAAAAGGTACAAAGCAACTTCTTTGTGCTTTTTGTGCCTCTTTGGCTTGAGGAGGACAGATGCAAAGTTGTTATGTTTCCATGCAATTCGGTACGAAGACGTCGCCTGATGGCATCGTGCTCGACTACGACTTTCTTTATAGAGAAATCATCCGACCGGCAGTTGAGGAACTTGGGTTTGAATGCCATCGCCTCGACGACCTCATGACCGGTTCGATCTGGCACAAGACAATGTTCGCGGCGATCATTTCCAGCGACGTGATGATCGCGGACATCACGTCAGGTAATGCCAACGTATTTTACGAACTCGGCATTCGTCACGCCCTGCGCCGTGGTCGCACCATTTTGATCTCGGCGGGCGGGAAGCAAGCTGCAAACATCAGTCTTCTGCCTGTCCTCTTTTACAAGGCCGATGGCACGGGCCGCATTGAAGGAGTCGAGGAATTTCGAAGTCAGTTGCAGTCGTTTGTTCGTCAGACTCAACCATCGACTGCCAGTGACAGTCCGATATTCGAATTCTTTCCAGACCTGGAAGTGACGCTACCAACTGACCTTGAAAGAAAACCTCGCAGACGAGGTCCTCGACTCACAAAGAATCAGCGAGAATTTGTGCAGAGTGTCCTTGAATCGCCGGCACAAGCCCGAGGTGATCTTGAAGTTAGTGAAGCGGCGTTCCGCGGCGCTCCCGAAGCCGATCCGACTGCTTTCATGGACTTGCTAAAACGCTACCGCGATCTTTCAGAGTGGGATCGTGTTGTTGGTCTTGCTGATGACGCACCGCCGGAAATTAGACAGTCTCCTGAAGTGCGTAACATGTTGGTGCTGGCTCTCAATCGTAGAAATGGTCCCGGCGATCAGGACCGAGCCATCGCCTTGATGGATCAACAAATCGCGGAGACCGGAGGCGACAGCGAAAGCTTTGGCATCCTCGGGCGGATCTACAAGGACCGCTACGACCAGGCCAAAGAACGCGGCGATTCTGAAGAGGCGACAAAGAATCTCGACAAAGCCATCGAAACCTATCGCAATGGGTTTGATAAGAACCCGAGAGACTATTACCCCGGCATCAACGTTGTGAATCTACTGTTACAGCGCGGGGGTGATGCAGCGCGCAAAGAACTCGAGGAACTAGTTCCACGTGTTCGAACTGCCGTTCAGGAGAAGCTGCAAGGTGACCGTGTTGATTTTTGGGATCTCGCGACCGATCTACAGCTTGCGGCCGTCGCGCACGACTGGACACGTGCACAACAACGCGCCTCAGCCATGATGGCCCAGTCGCCGGCCGAATGGATGGTTGAAACAACATTACGAGACATACGTGCAGTGGGTAAGACTTTCGACAACGAGACTGATCGAAGTCAATTAGAAAGCATCATCGGGTTGTTAAAGGTTCCGGTTCCGACCACCACCTACTCGGGAGGTGTCTCATGATTGACCTCGACGATGCCCTGGCCGCTCTCAAGGTCGATATCCTGAGAATCGCAAAGCTCGAAACAGAACGGCTGGAGCTTTTGAACTCACCGCTGAATCCCGCAATGAAAGATGAGCGCGACTCGGACCTGAAAAGCGATATCGAGCGCCAACGGAAACGTATGATCAGCGTGATACAGAACGTCGTCGAGTTTCCACCTCAGCACACGCGTCATAGTCCATTGCTGAATCAATTTCACCAGATTGCGCCGTTTGATAAGTCAGTTTTTGTGATGACGAAGTTTCCGGATCCCAAGAAGCCGGCGATTGTGGACCAGCAACTTTCAGATGTGATTGAGGCGGTGCGCGATGCGGTCAAGGGTTGTGGTTACGTTGCGCGTGTGGCTAGCGACAATCAGTATCACGGAATACTTTGGGATAATGTGGAGTTGTACCTGCTCGGGTGTGTTCGTGGGATCGCGATTGTTGAAGACAAGTATCTTCCGGAGTTGAACCCAAACGTCGCCATGGAGTGGGGTTGGATGCGTGGTATGGGTCGCAACGTTCTTTATCTGGTGGAGAAGGATTTCAAGAAGCAACGCGCAGATTGGGGTGGATTGATCGAGCACCAATTCGACTGGGCCAACCCCGCCCCGGACATCAAAGCCGGCGTCGAAGCGTGGCTTAAATAAATAGAATCCCACCGAACGTACTGTAGGGGCGGCCCTCCGTGGCCGCCCGTGGTTTATCACACAGAATTCAAGAATCGACAGTCTTTGGTTTG
>DASTVU010000301.1:0-4152 GCA_035758935.1 Pyrinomonadaceae bacterium
CGTAAAGAGTTCCGTTTCGAGCTGAACGATACGTTCTTCAGCGCCGAGCACTTTCTTTTCCCAATCGCGCAACTCAGGTGTGGTGAAGCGTTCGGCATTCGCGAGCGTTTGCCGGCGCTCGTACTCGGCGGGAACTCTTGCGGCATTAGCTTTGGAAACCTCAATGAAGTATCCAAAGACGCCGTTGAAACGAATTCGAAGATTGTTTATGCCGCTGCGGGTGCGCTCCGTGGCTTCCAGAGTTGCGATGATCTGTTTTGCGTTGCGACTCGTCGAACGTAGTTCGTCGAGTTCGGCGGAGTAACCTTCGCGAATGGTGTCGCCATCGCTGAGTTTGACTGGAGGATCGTCGTTGATTGCGCGCTCGATCAGAGAGCGGATGTCAGGAAGTTCGTCGGTGTTTTCGAGAAGGACTTCTAAAAGTGACGAATCTGAATCTTGCAACACTGCTCGAATCGCCGGAACCTGGTTCAACGACTTCAGGATTGCGCAAAGATCCCGCGGCGTCGCTGATCCGAGACTGATTCGCCCGATGAGACGTTCAAGATCGGAGACTTCTTTCAGCAGGGTGCGAAGTTTGTCTCTGCGAACCTGTGAACTATAAAGTTCCGAGACCGCCGCGAGTCTGGCTTCGACTTCGCCACGCTTGACGCACGGGCGCAACAACCACGCGCGAAACAGGCGAGCGCCCATTCCTGTCACTGTTTCATCGATCACCTGTAACAACGATCGCCCGCTGCCACCGGCGAGCGACTCGATCAATTCGAGATTGCGAACCGTTACGCTGTCGAGCACCAGATGGTCCTGCGGCTCGAAGTAGACGAGATCCGTAACGTGCGCTGCGGCTGCCCGTTGCGTCTCACGTGCATAACGCAAACACGCTCCGGCCGCGCGAATCGCTTCATCTTTTCGCGCCAGCCCGTAACCATCAAGCGTTTTCACTTTGAACTGTTCGAGCAACAGTGAAGCGCAGTCGTCTCTCTGCCATAGCCAATCCTCGATAGGTGTAAGCGTTACGTCGAAGCCGAACACCTCCTTGGAGTGCGCCGACTTGTCGGCGCTTTGGTAAACACCATTATCACCTTGCAACGGCAACCGCTCTGTATGCACTTTCCCAGAAAGACTGCTCTTGATCAGCGCACCAAGCGACGCGGGAAACAACAACTCACGCGGCCCATACGACTCCAGCGCCGCACGAATCCGCGTCCATGAATCACGCCCACTCTCCTGTGTGACGCGAAATTCACCAGTCGAAATATCGAGAAACGCCGCTCCAATCGTCTCGCCTGCAGTGCAAATCGCCGCCAAAAACACCGGCTCACGCGCTTCCAGCAACTGCGGATCGATCGGAGTGCCAGGCGTGACGATCCTAACAACCTCACGCCGCACAAGCTTCTTCGTTTTTCCAGCTTCTTCAGTCTGTTCGCAGATCGCGACGCGATAACCCTTGCGCACCAGACGCGCGATGTAGTTCGCGGCTGAGTGGTGCGGCACACCACACATCGGCACGGGATTATCGCTCTCCTTGTGACGCGCGGTGAGAGTGATTTGCAATTCGCGCGAACCCGTCAGCGCATCGTCAAAAAAGAGTTCGTAAAAGTCGCCGAGACGAAAAAACAAAAGCGTCCCGGGATGTTGCTGCTTCAGTTCCTGGTACTGGCGCAGCATCGGCGTTGGATTTGAATTATTCATTCTGTTGCGTGAGTAAGCCACAGATTAACACAAACAGCAGGGTTTTCGCCGTGTGAATCCGTGTAAAACTATGGTAAGTTCCCCGCGTGGAATTTCTGACCAAGTCTCTACAGGAACACCTGGCCACAATCCAACACTTACTTGAATCGTCAGTACCCGCGATTGAGCGATCGGGTCAATTGATCTGCGACGCGCTGACGAGTGGTCGAAAGATCCTGCTTTGCGGAAACGGCGGCAGCGCTGCTGATGCACAACACATTGCCGCCGAACTGGTCGGCTGCTACGAAAAGCAGCGGCGTTCATGGCCCGCAGTCGCGCTTACAACAGACACGTCGGCACTCACCGCTGTCAGTAACGATCTGGGTTACGAGCAGGTATTTGCGCGCCAGGTCGCGGGTCTCGCACAGCCAGGCGACGTGCTTATAGCGATCAGTACAAGTGGAAAATCACCGAACGTGTTGCAAGCTGCGAAACGGGCAAGGGAACTCGACTGCAAGACCATCGCTTTGACAGGAGCAACATCGGAACCACTCGGCTCGCTCTGCGATGTTGTGATGGCAGTCCCTTCGCGACGTACCGCACGCGTTCAGGAAGCACACATTACCATCGGCCACCTTTGGTGCGAGATGGTCGATCAGATTTCGTAACACAGATTACGCGGATTATTTTGCGGATAATAACGGATTTTCTGCGTATTCTGCCGATTAATAAACTTGACAGTGGCAATCGTAATAATTAGTCTCTCGATGCACTTCAATCTGGGTCCATTGAATTGCGCGGAGCTTCCCGACAAGTACCGTCGCCGCCTGTGATTCATTGAGCCATTGATGTCTTTTAAAGAGTTACCTAACGTCACGACAGAATCGAACTCCGCCCACTCACTTCCATCAGAAGCGCTGAGTTACACACCCGTCGACTACGGAGCAAGATCGTAGTCACGGGAGCGGGGGGATTCTGTCCGCAGTTGAAAATTTGATGCTGCCTCGCAAGAGAGGCTTCCCTATGGGGTTTCTGTGTGTGTCTACGATACGCAAAGGTTGAGGTGTATTCACGATGAGCACGAAGAAGAAGCGGAAGAAGAAGACGGCACTCGTCATCTGCAAAGATCGGAAACAGTTTTGGACAACACAGACCCAATTCTGGCAATGGGTGCGTGATGGTGTTGTGGTTAAGACCGGTGAACAACCACTCACGGGTCTATTCAAACGCGAGCATGAGGAGTTGCTCGTGTTGTTGAGTAACACAGTATTGAATCTGGCGCACCCGAATCACATGCGGGAAGCGTTGTTGTCCCGGCGCATCGGGATGTCAGGCCACAGATAAAACGGATTTTGAAAGCCGATTTTCACGGACTCATCCGTAGTTATCCTTGAAATCCGTGGTTAATTAAATGAAAACAATCATTGTTCTCGTACTTTTTCTTGTACCTGTCTATGGGCAGGATGATCGTTATCGAATTGGTGCGGGGGATGTGCTCGACATACGCATCTACAACCGCCCACAGCTTTCACGCGAAGCAGTGCGCGTCGAAGGTAGCGGGATGATCCGGATGCCGCTCATCGATACGGAGATTCAGGCAGCGTGTCTCACCGAAGGCGAGCTGGCGAAAGAGATTTCAACCCGTTACGCGAAGTATTACAAGAACCTCCAGGTTGACGTCTTCATCAAGGGGTATCACTCGCGCCAGGTTGCGATCATCGGCGCCGTTAACGATCAGAGCCGGTTCGAACTCCAGCGACGCGTTCGTCTTCTTGAAATACTAACCTACGCCAAAGGCCCGTCACCCCGAGCTGGTCAAACGATCAACATCGTCCATTCAACGATGTCTTCGCCGTGCAAGAAAGACGACGATACTGACGCCTCGGCAGCATTCACGAGTTACAAACTGAGCGATGTGCTTCAGGGTGACCCGAAATCAAACCCATATCTCGAAGCCGGAGATATTGTGACCTTGCCCGAAGCTGATCAGGTTTACGTGGTCGGCAATGTATTCATGCCCCTCACGATTGCCTTGAAGGAACCGATCACATTGACGCGCGCGATCGCGATGGCGGGCGGGCTCAAGCAGGACACGAAAAAAGATAAGATTCGCGTCTTACGTCAGGAGCCGGGAACGACAATCAGAAAAGAGATCACCGTCGATCTTTCTGCGATCGAGAAAAAGCGTTCTGAAGATCTGGCGCTTCTGCCAAACGACATCATCGATGTTCCAACATCAGCCGGAAAAAGTTTTCTGCGAAGCCTCGTCCAGGGCGTCGTTCCCGGCGTCGGACAATTACCCGTGCGTGTTGTGCCGTAAATCGTCCTATTCAAAACTATGAAACCCACCGAGCTCGTTAAACACGAGAGCCCACTCGAAGCTCTAACGAAGCCAATCGAGCCGCCGCAATCGTATAACTACGGCGTCGATCCCAACGCCGAGAACGAAGTCCACCTGCTCGACTACTGGCGCGCGATCCG
>DASTVU010000302.1:0-14619 GCA_035758935.1 Pyrinomonadaceae bacterium
CGGCGGCAACTCAACCGGATCTTCCGACTCCAGCAGGAGCCTCGTCTCAGTTTGCTGATTACGTTTCTTAACAACAGGCATAACAGATTTAGATCGGTTCCGGCGGCGGCGGAATCGGATACGGCTTCAGACGCTTCAGCAGGTGTTCCGCAAGATCGATAACTTTGATCCTCTCCTGCTCCCACGTGTCGCGGTCGCGCACTGTAACCGCCTCGTCCTCGAGCGATTGGTGATCGACGGTTATACAAAACGGGGTCCCAATCTCATCCTGTCGCGCGTAAAGCTTTCCGATGCCCCCCGTATCGTCATAAACCGCTCGCAGCACGGGTTGCAGCGAACGCTTAATGGCCTTCGCCATTCCCACGATTTCCGGTTTGTTCTTTGCGAGCGGCAGTATTGCAGCCTTGATCGGAGCGAGTTGCGGACTCAGTTTCAGAATGACTCGGGTCTCGCCCTTGTCGTTCGTTCGTTCCGAATATGCATCCATCAACACTGCCAGCACTGTCCGGTTAACACCCGCTGCCGGTTCAATCACATGCGGATAAAACCGCTGTTTTGTGGGCTCGTCGAAGTACGAAAGATCTTCAGTCGAATCCGGGTTGATGCGCTTGCCTTCCTCGTCAACGCGATTCTTCGAGTGGGTGCTTAAATCGAAGTCAGTTCGCCATGCTATTCCCATCAACTCTTCCCAGGGCTTTTCGCGCTCGGGGAAATATCTATACATGATGTCGACTGTGCGTTTGGAGTAATGAGCCAGCTCTTCTTGCGGAACCTCATACAAGTAAAGATTCTCGCGATTAATCCCGAGGGAGCCAAACCACTCAAGGTATTGTTCCACCCAATAGTCCACTAACTTCGAGTGTTCGTCAGTGGGCGAAACGAAATACTCCATCTCCATTTGCTCAAACTCACGCGTCCTTAAGATGAAGTTGCCCGGAGTCACTTCGTTGCGAAACGACTTTCCAACCTGCGCGATACCAAACGGCAGTTTGCGTCGCATCGTCGTCTGCACATTCAGATAGTTGATAAATATGCCCTGAGCGGTTTCGGGCCTCAGATAGGCGAGCGCGGTCGGATCATCGTCAGCGACTGCTCCCAATTTGGTTTGCAGCATCGTGTTGAACGGACGAGCTTCCGTCCAGTCGCTCGAGCCGCACGAAGGGCACTTGTTATCGACGATCTTGTCGGCTCGGAAACGACCCTTACACTTCCGGCAATCAACCAGCCAATCATTGAATGTCGCTTCGTGACCCGAGTACTTCCAAACGAGGCGATTGAGAATGATCGAAGAGTCGATTCCGTCGATGTCGTCGCGTTCGTAGACGAGCCAGCGCCACCAGGAATGCTTTACGTTGTTGCAGAGCTCAACGCCGAGTGGACCATAGTCCCAGGCGCTGCCGAGGCCGCCGTAAACTTCGGAAGACGGAAAAACAAAACCTCGCCGCTTGGCGAGAGAAACGATGGTGTCAATGTTTGGTGCAGGCACGATCATATTAAGCCACAAAGAAGCACAAAAAGCACAAAGAGATTTATTCAATCAATTCGTGCTTTCGTGCTTCTTTGTGACTTTCTGTTACTTGCTTGGTGTTTGAATGTTGACGTCGATCTTCTGTGTTCCGCCACCTCCAAATATTCGTCCTCTAAACATATACAACCCGACTAGAATCACGAGCACAAATATCACCAGTATCGCGACAACGCCAACATTGCCGCTGCCTCCACCTTCTTCGGCCATGAAGGTCTCCTTGTTGTTTGAAGCAAATTAAACCGAGGGGCTAAAGGGGCGGGGTGAGTTAACTCTAAACCAAATAGGTCATATAGGTCCAATGGGACGTATATGACCTATTCTTTTAGGGACTTTTAGGGACGGCGGCGCTTGCCTGGATTGACTTCGCCCGCCTGCACCGTCGGTGTAGGTTGCGGGGCTGCGGCGCCACTGGGAACTATCCAGAGCTCTACAGTGTCTTCTTCGCGGAAACCACCGTTAACCACGACGAGACGCGAAGCATCTATGCCACGTTGCGAGACGAGATAATCGCGCGCACGACTCATAAGCTTCTCGACCTGGCCGATCGGACTCATTCGTCCACCGTACGCCACGATGTAACCACGAACCGACGGATCGTTCTGCAATTCGACGGCGAGATTGTCGAGCCGCGCTTTCTGATCATCAAAGGTGCAGTTGTTACACTCGTCAAACTCGCGCGCAACAATCACCTTCTTCTCAATCGGCGCAATGACGGACACTGCCTGAACAGTTTGAGCACACGCCGGATCCGCCGAGCCATCGTCAGCAGTTAAAGTCGCGGTGATGCGTTGTCCGCCGAGTCCAGTCGAGTCGACGTTCAGCGTCGCTGTTCCAAGCCCGCTGATCACTTTGGCAGTAGACGGCGTCACCCTCCACGTGTACTTCAAAGGAGCGGTTCCGGTGTATGAAACATCAGCCGTGTAAGTAATGATCTCGCCTTCAGTCACCTGCCTAGGCGCTGAGACGTTCAGCGGGAACGGGCATGGCGATTTCGGCAATGGCGGCAACGGTTTGTAATTCACCACCACGCACTTTACGCGCCCTGCCGGTAGATCGATTTCGCGGATCCAGTACTGGCCGTTAGGCAGCGTGAGCTGAATGTTGTGTACGCCAGGCTCAAGATCGATAGCACGATATTCAGTCAGAGTTTCGCCGTGAGGTTTTCCATCGATCGTCAGTAGGAGACCACCCGGGTTCGTCAGAATCTTTATGGTACCGTTCTTTGCCTTTTTGGGTTTTGCCGAAACGCTCGATGTTTGAGCCACAAAGAATACAAACGCAAGCAGAACCGCAAAGCAGAGGATGAATTTACGTTTCGACATTTCTTATTCTTCCTCCTTATCCTGCTTGACTGCTTTCGTCTTTGAATAACGTCGTCTCACACCTGCACCAAGGGCTGCCAGACCCGTTCCCAACAACAGCATCGATGCCGGCTCAGGAACACCTGGCGGGGTCGGCGTCGGTGTTGAAGGCGGAGTTGGTGTTGGTGTCGGTGTTGGAGTCGAAGTTTCGTCACAACAGGTGTCAATGAAGACGAGCGGGACTGCCGCGAGAAACAGGAACGGCCACTTCGGAATACCACCACCGGCGATGTAGATCTCACCACAATCGCAAATCGTGCCTTCAACTTCGGCTTCTTCAATAATCTGCACGCCTAGTTGCTGGCCTTGACCAACCGTCACGCCGGAAATAACCGAATCGGTCTTGGGAGCTTGGGTCCCGTTACCGTCTTTACCTTGTCCGGTCTGACTGGAACTCTTCGCTGGGTCTTGTTGTGAAACCAGTGTGCTGAGTTTGAGGTCTGGAGCACCTGTTGTGCTGCTCAGTGTTTGGATGACCTGATTGATTCTTACCGGATCAGCAAACGCGGGCACCGCAGAAAAAAGCAGCAAGCAAAGTAACGCTGGGAGTACGCGGGCGACGCGTCCGCCACTTTGCAGGAGTCTTGCAGTTAAGACCTGAGCGAAAAGTAAATTCATTCTTTTGACTGACTTGACCATCGACTGAAAAGTTCGATAGTCCCACCTGTTTCGGGTTGTCTCTCTCCAATTACAAGACATTGCTAATGCTCGGGAAACTCCAGCGCGGAGCAGGATACTTCGATTAAGCCGGAGTCCAGTGGACTGAAGAAAGTGTCCCGCGGTTAAAGGTTCAACCGACTCTATTCAGTCTCTATCGCCCATTTCAGGACATAAAGGTATCAACTTCTGCTGCAAATTAAGGGCCGACATAGAAGGTGAGAAAAACGAAGTGTTTCGAGGTTTAACGCGGAAACCCTGTCTGAATCTTGGACCGTTGTCTGAAAACTGGACAAAGAAATAGGTCCTATAACTTATAGGACCTATCGAGTCGATAACGGATGGCTTACATCTCGGCGCCGTCGTGGCCGCCCCCACCATCACTCTGGCTGGCGGCTTCGGCTTTTCGATTCTCCTCTTTCAACACAGCCTTCCGCGACAGCTTGATCTTATTGCCTTCGCGGCCGATGCACTTAACGAGGATCTGTTGTCCTTCTTTCAACTCGTCACGAACGTCCTTAACACGACGATCCGCGATCTCCGAAATGTGAAGCAGCCCATCAGTGCCCGGGAAGATTTCGACGAATGCTCCGAAATCAACAATCCGGTTGACTGTGCCGAGATACGTCTGGCCCACTTCTGCTTCAGCCGTTAGACCACGAATACGATTCACGGCAGCGTCTGCTGCTTCGCCACTGGCAGTCGCGATCGAAATCGTGCCGTCGTCAGACACATCGATCTTCGCACCAGTCTCTTCCACGAGCGAGCGAATGACCTTGCCACCTGGTCCAATCACGTCGCGAATCTTATCGGGATTGATTTTGATTTGAATGATGCGTGGAGCATGGGCGGAAATCTGTCCACGCGGTTCTGCGAGAGTCTTTTCCATCGCGCCGAGAATGTAGAGCCGGCCCTTCTTCGCCTGCTCGAGTGCCTCAGCCATGATCTGCGCGTTAATGCCCGCAATCTTGATGTCCATCTGCAACGCAGTGATACCGTTACGCGTACCTGCCACTTTGAAATCCATGTCGCCGTAGTGATCTTCGGCGCCGGCAATGTCGGTCAAGATCGCGTACTTGTTTCCTTCCATTACGAGTCCCATTGCGACTCCGGCGACTGGCGCTTTCAAAGGCACGCCCGCATCCATCATCGATAGCGTTCCGCCGCAAACTGTCGCCATGGATGATGAACCGTTTGATTCGGTGATGTCTGAAACTATGCGCACGGTGTAAGGAAAGTCGGCATCGTCTGGCAGAACTATTTCGAGTGCACGTCGAGCCAGGGCGCCGTGTCCGATCTCGCGCCGGCTTGACGATCCGTAACGGCCGACTTCACCAACGGAATACTGCGGAAAGTTGTAGTGCAGCAAGAAGCGACGTTTCACTTCGCCCTTTTCGAGGTCGTCGATAAACTGCTCGTCTTCTTTAGTGCCGAGCGTCGTCGAGACGAGGGCTTGCGTTTCACCTCTTGTGAAAAGCGCTGAACCGTGCACGCGCGGTAACCAGCCAACTTCCGACGTGATCGGTCGAATCTCTGAAAACCTTCGGCCATCAGGACGGCGGCGCTTGTTGAGAATGTCGTCGCGGAAAACGGTCTCTTTGAGTTGATCGAAGATCGTTTTCGCCATGGCTCTTTGCTCAGGCTGATCTTCCGGATACAACTCGGCAACTTCTTTTTTCAAAGCATCCACCGCAGCATAGCTGGCACGTTTTTCCTGAGTTGACGTGTCGAGAGCTCCCTGCAGCCGTTCGCTGAATTTCTCAGTAATCTCCCGCACCATGTCAGCATTCAACTCTACTGCAGGCACTTCCCGTTTCTGAATTTCGAGTGCTTTGTAAAGTTCCTTTTGCCAACGACAGAGCCGGTTGATCTCTTTGTGGGCCAACATAAGCGCTTCAACCATGATCTCTTCCGAAACTTCGGTAGCCCCGGCTTCCACCATCACGATCGCTTCTTCAGTGCCGGCGACGATCAAATTCAATCGCGACTCACGCACTTCGTCGTAAGTTGGATTGACAATGTAGCGTCCTTCGATCAGCCCGATGCGCACGCCTGCAATGGGATTCAGAAACGGAATATCTGATAGATAAAGGGCGCATGAGGCACCCGTGATAGCAATAACATCCGGATTATTGTCGGGGTCTGCTGAAATTACACTCGCAATGACCTGCGTTTCATTTCGGAAGCCTTCGGCAAACAGTGGACGGCAGGGACGATCGATCAGACGGCTGGTGAGGACTTCCTTTTCATTGGGACGGCCCTCGCGCCGGAAGTAGTTGCCGGGGATGCGTCCCGCGGCATAGTTTGATTCACGGTATTCGACCGTGAGAGGAAAGAAGTCAATACCTTCCCGTGGGGTAGGAGCACTCACGGCAGCGACCAACAACATGGTGTCGCCATACCGGATGACGACTGACCCGTCCGCTTGCTTGGCAACGCGGCCGGTTTCAACGGTCAACTCCTTTTCGCCGAGCTTGATTGACTCTTTGAGGTATTTCTTTTCTGGCATTTTATGTTCTCCTTCGAACTTAACACCTGAACACGTTCAGGTCGCGGGCGTCACCAAACACTTTGGGCGCCATCGCTGTTTAGAGCAGCAATCTTGCTGAATTGGACCGCCAACGTGATGCGGGGTAAGTCTATGGGCTAAAAGAAAAGGCGGCACGAGCCTCTTGAACCGTGAAGCTCATGCCGCCTTAGTGCTCGAAGCTTTTGGGCCGTACACGTCAGCTTGTTTGCAGTCAATCGCCGTCACGTTCGGCACTGCTACAAGCTCTTCGATAGACGCGGGCTTTAACTCAACAGAGATTCGAAGTTCTCTCTCTCAATCTTTCTAAACTATCGGCGCAGACCCAAACGATTTACCACTTCATGGTAGCGTTCTATATCAGTGCGCTTTAAGTAATCCAACAGACTACGACGTTGCGAGACCATTTTCAGCAAGCCGCGCCGCGAATGATTATCCTTCTTGTGAGTCTTGAAATGTTCGGTGAGCTCGTTAATTCTCTTACTCAGGAGTGCGACCTGGACTTGTGGTGAACCGGTATCTGACTCATGCGTACGGAACTCAGTAACTATCTGTTCCTTGGTTTGTTTTGCTAACGCCACTTGCTAAATGGTCCTCCTCGACCGCAGTAAACTCCGCCTAAAAGCGGCAACCGCTAAACTTAAAAGCAACGTCAATGTAACATGAGGCCGCTACAAGGCACAAACGTCGCCACAAAAAGGCACAAAAAGCACAAAAAATGGGTTTGAATTGAGAAAATTGAATCCCCCTTAGGAAAGATTTTGTGCTTTTTGTGCCTTTTTGTGGCTAGTGGTACTATCGCGGCCAATGTCAAAAGCTAAAGTTCTGATTCTCGGAGGCGGCTTCGGGGGGATATTTACGGCCCTCGAAATGGCCGGAGCTGCGGACGTAACCCTTGTCAGCGACGAAGACCACTTCCTCTTCACTCCCATGCTCTATGAATACCTGAGCGGGGAAGTTTTAGCCTGGCACATCGCGCCAAGATACGATGAGTTGCTTGATGATAACGTGCATTCCGTTAAGGCCCAGGTCACCGGAATCGACCTGGCAGCCCAGACCGTGTCAGTCACAAGCCATGAAAAGACGCTTAACTACGATGTGCTGGTCCTGGCAGTCGGCGGTGTGACGAATTATGTGGGCGTCGAAGGCGCAGAAGAGTATTCCCTGCCATTTCGAAAGCTTCAGCATGCAGACAATTTGAGACAGCGGATGGTGGCTGCGCTCGATCACGTCCCGCCGGATTTTGCGCCGCAGGACGCGCGGCGTGAAACGACTTTCGCTGTGGTTGGCGCGGGTGCGAGTGGATGTGAGCTTTCAACCAAGATGGCTGACTTGTTGAACGATGCGTTTCAGCGTCGCGCGCTACAAGGAGAACCGCGCGTGCTCGTGATCGAAATGAGCGACCGGGTCGTTCCCGGAATGGGTGATCAGATTCGAGAGTTTGTGGACGACGCCCTCCATAAATCTCGCGTTGAAGTGCATACGCAGACGCGCGTTGTGAAAGTGACTCCTGACGAACTTGTCTTCGAGCACGAAGGCAAGCAGGAAAGCCTTAGAACAGCGGGCGTGGTGTGGACCGGCGGCGTGAAGATGAGCCCACTGATTGAGCATCTCGAAGTTGAGAAGAGCAAGCGTGGGCTGCTTATCGTCAAACCGACGTTGCAATTATCGGAACATGTAAACGTCTTCGCGCTCGGTGATATCGCCCTCTATCCTGACGCAACGCCAACTCTCGCAGGCACTGCTCAATTGGCATTTCAACAAGGGAGTATGGCTGGTCGCAACGTGAAGGCTTTTCTCGAAGGAAAAGAAATGCAGACGAGGCACTTTGAAGAGTTGGGTGAAGCACTCAGTCTCGGAACGGAACGAGCAGCAGTACTAACTGGTGGAAAAGCATTTGGTGGAGCACTCGCGCGACAGGCGCGATTTGCGTTGTACACATCGCGCTTGCCGACGTGGCATCACCGGCTTCGCGTCGGCGCGAGTTGGTTCTTCGAAGGTACGACGCCACAGCCGCTCTTGCCGCTTGGATTCGAGAGATAAACTATTTCAGGGGTTTCTGGAACGGTAGTTGTGTTGTAAAGGTCCCATGGGACCCTGGAAGCTCAGAATCCTGCTATGTGTTCTGTTTCTGGTGATCGTCTCTATCGTATCGATCCTGAGCAGTTTTCGAACGACACCGCGACTCCCCGCAATTGATCTTCCTCCGAGCGCTCCAATCGCCATCGGCACGCCATTACCACCAACAGAATCTCCAACCCCAGCTCCGGAACCCGCGAATTTTGTGGGCCGCATAAACCTGATTATTCCTGTTGCTGGTGTCCGTCCGGAGCAGTTGCTCGACACATACTCCGACGCACGATCCGAAGGCCGAACGCACGACGCTATCGATATTATGGCGTCTGCTGAAACTCCTGTTCTCGCCGCTGCTGACGGCAAGATCCTGAAACTCTTTCAGAGCGAGCGCGGCGGCATCACGATCTACCAGCTCGCCGCAAACCAGGAACTGGTCTTCTATTACGCACACCTTTCTCACTACGCGGACGGACTAACTGAAGGAAGTTTCGTGAAACAAAGCGAGGTCATTGCTTACGTCGGCGACACAGGCAATGCCGGTTCGGGTAATTATCACCTCCACTTCTCGATCGCCCTCGTCACCGACCCAAAACGCTACTGGGAAGGGACCAACATCAATCCTTACCCGCTGCTACAGAACCGACCGCGCTAACGCCCCAAACGTTCGCAAATCGTGCAGAAAATCGGTGTAAACAGTTGCTGCTCGTTGGAACGCCCGTTGCTCCATTCAGGACGATACACACTGTTTAAGAGGAGCCAAAATGATCGTGATCCGCTGGTTTGTGAGTCTTTCTTTCCTTGCTTGTTTGTTAACGGGTTGTGCTGCGCCATCAAGCAATTCAAACAGTTCAGTCGTCAATACTGCGCCTTCTCCAGCCGCATCGACTGCGCCTGCAACAACATCGCCGGAAACAGCTTCAGTCCAGATGACCTTGCCACTGCTTGATGCGCTGCTCACCGATGAGAAGTTTGTCAATCGGTTGAAGCAGGATCTAAAACTCTCCGACGAACAGATCGACTCGCTAAAGCGAACTTCGGGTGCTGAGATCGCGCGACTTCAGGAAACCAACGCCGAAGACACGGACGGCAACGCGACCGACGCACGCACGCGCGCGTCAGATGAGCTGCGCAAGATTCTCGGCGATGAGAAAGCAAAACAACTGGCGACGGTCGTTCATGATTACTGGTCCAGGGGTGAGTCAGACGACAAGACCGGAACGGTCGGGATGTTGAAAGGACCAAACGCAGTTCCGTCTGACACGCGCGTGGTGGTCAACATTCCGGCGTTTCGCATGGACCTCTTTAAGGATGGATCGCTCGTGAAGTCGTACAAGGTCGGCATTGGTTATCCGGAGTTTCCCCTCCCATTCGGCTTACGTAAAGCGCAATCAATAATTTTCAATCCTACCTGGACGCCACCCGATTCGCCGTGGGTCGCAAAGATGAAGAATGTGACTGCCGGCGAAACTGTTAAGGCGGGCGACAAAGACAACCCGCTTGGACCAATCAAGATCCCGATCGGATTGCCGTCGCTGATTCATGGCGGCAAGTCTCCCGCGAAGATCGGGAAGTTTGCTTCACACGGTTGTGTTGGTTTGACGAACGCACAGGTGAAAGACTTTGCGGCCCAGCTCGCGAAAGCTTCGAACACTTCGGAGATCTCGGAGAGCGCAATCGCGTCGTACCTGGAGGACAAAGAGAAAACGAAAACGGTAAAACTCAATCAAACTATTCCCGTCGAACTGCGTTACGAAACGATCGTGCTGGAAGATGGAAAGCTGTACATCTACAAGGACGTCTACGCGCAGGATACGAACACGGAGGAGAATCTGCGAGCGGTATTGGAAGCGAATGGCGTCAGGCTGGAAGACCTGTCGGAGCAGCAACGAACAGAGATTCTGAACGCGTTGAATGCGATGTCAATCAATCCGACTGCCGCCCCATCCCCATCGCCTGAGGCATCACCACAGAAGAAGACTGCAAAAGCGAAAAAGCCAGCGAAACCTCAGAACGAAATCGTGATCGATCTGGGTTCGGCGGCTCAGAAGGGGTATCCAGCACCAGTCGCTCTCGATACCGGCACAGGAAAACCGGCCGCGGATAAACGCCGATTGAAGACGGATTAGGATGTGAAGAAATTACAATCCGTAATTTCCGTGTTCATCTGTGGCTCAATTGGAGCGCCCGCTTCGCCGTAGTAGGGGCGACCGGATTCGATTGCTTCAAAATATTCTTCGATCCGGTCGAGCACTTCTTCGACGGTGTGAGAGTGATAGATCGAAGTCCGGAACAGCGCGCCACCCTGAAGCCCGCGCGTAAACTGTCCCGCGAGTTGTTTCATGCGATTGATCGCCGGAGTTTCAGGCATGTCTTCACGCAGCATGTCGAAATACTCGTGAAGTATCGCGCGCTTATCGGTTAACGTCGGCTCAAAGATCGGGCGGCCATGCATCGCATCTTCAATCTGGCGAAAGATCCACGGATTGGCCATCGCTCCACGACCGATCAAAACGCCGTCGCATCCGGTTTCCCGAAACTTCGCAAACGCGCCTTCAATCGTCGTCACATCGCCACTGCCCGACACCGGTACACGCACCGTTTCCTTAACCTGTCTCACGAGATCCCAGTTTGCGAGTCCACGATAGCCCTGCTCTTTCGTGCGACCGTGCAAAGCAATGTGCTCGACGCCGCAGTCTTCCGCAAGCTTCGCAGTATCGACGGCGTTGATCGTGTGATCGTAGAAACCGGCGCGGATCTTCACCGTCAGCGGAATCGTGATCGTCTTTTTAATTGCTTTGAGAATATCAGCCAGGCGGTTGTGATCCTTGAGCAATCCCGAGCCGCCGCCGTGCTTCACGACCTTCGGCGCCGGACAGCCGCAATTAACATCCAGAATATCGGCGCCGACTTCCTGCGCCATCTCTGCGGCCATACACATCCGCTCAACCTGTCCACCAAAGATCTGCACCGCAAACGGCCGCTCGTCCTCGTAGAACCGCATCTGCCGTTTCGATTTCGGATTATTTCTCGTCAAACCTTCAACCGAGATGAACTCTGACACAGACAGACCAACACCGCCACGCCGCTTCAAAAGGCGTCGAAAAGAGACGTCAGTCACGCCTGCCATCGGCGAAAGCACGAGGGGCGGATTGATCTCAACGTCACGGATTTTGAACGGCTTAATCTCAGTCATCACGGTTTAATCGTCACCGGCGTTCCTACTGAAACTGCGTCGAACAGCTCCTTCATGTCCTCATTCTCCAACGCGACGCAACCCCATGTCCAATCGCTTTTCGCGCCGTTCCCATGAATGTAGATCAAACCACCGAGTTTCGTGTACTGCGGCGGCGAGATCTTCTTCCGGTGCGCTTCAACGATCGCGTCGTGCTGGCGTTTTGTGATCAAGCCGTCGCGTAAACCGCGTTGGGCGTCCTCGACATTCGGGTAGCTGACGCCAAGTGACAGGTAGTAAGCGCTCTTGTTGTTCTTCACGAAGACATAGAACTCGCCTTCGGGTGTCGCGCCGTCACCTTCGCGCACTTTATCCGCAACCGGGCTGAACCCGAGTCCGACGCGATAAGTGCGCAGTAAAGTTTTATTTGAATAGAACTCGAGTTTACGCTCGCTTTTGTAAACGACTATGCGAGGGTTCTGCACTGGCGGGGATTGCCACGGATGAACACTGATGACACAGATCAGAAATGAAATTATGAGTGTCATCCGTGGCTGGAATCACTAGGGCTTCTTCGACTTTTTGTCGTCGTTCTTTTCTTTGCCCTTGGCGGCGACCGGTGCGGCGATCTTCAGGAGCGGCTCGACGCTGGCGCGATAAGTCTCAGTGACTTTGATAAAAGCCTCATTGCGCAAGGTCTGTAGATAGTTCTCACGCTCCTTCGGCTGGCGCTCCATCAGCATCGCCTCACGTACGCGATTGTCGTTGAAAACAGGCGTAGCGCCCGCTGGCACGCGAGCATCGACACGAAGGATTTGATAACCCTCGTTGGTGCGGATAGGATCTGTTACACCGCCGGCCTTAAGGTCTTTCAATGCGGCCATGAGGTCTTCACGCAAACTCGGCACATCAAACTCGCCGACAGAACCCTTATCCTTTGGAGCAGTGCGCTCACCGTTTTTCTCGCGTTCCGAGTTGGCTGCAGCGAGCGCGCCAAAATCAGCCCCGGCACGAAGCTGTGTGACCAGTTCGACCGCCCTTGCTCGCACCGCTGCTTCGTCTTTTCCAGACGTCGAAAGATAAATCTCGGAGAGCTTGATGCTCTCTGGTTTGCGAAACTTGTCGGGATACTGGTCAAAGTATTTCTTGACCTCTTCGGTTGAAGGAGTGAGATAGACGCGCCGGTCGACTTCCTGCTGCAACACCGCCTGCTTCATCATTTCGGTGCGCATCGTGCGCCGAACGTCATCCGGATTGAGCTGGTTCTGACGCATTGCTTCGTAAAGCTTTTCGATCGACGTAATGCCTTGCTCATTCGCAATCTGGAGCATGCGACGGTTAACTTCAGCCTCGATGTCGCTTGCCAGATCGAGTTCCTTGCCTTTTTGCAGCAGTAGCTTTTCGTTAATGAGCGTCGCAATCAGTTCCGCCTGGCGCTTGTTAACTTCTTCGATTGCCTGCTGCTCAGTCATGCCATTTTGTTTCAAAGCTTCGATGCGCTCTTTGGTTTCCTTCTTCAGCATCGAGAGCGTAATGACATCGTCATTGACCTGGGCGACCACTTCGTCAACGACCACCGTTTCGCCTTCCTGGGCGAAGACGCTCGTGGCAGCGAATGTCAGGATGATTAGTGCGGCAAAGGGTGCAAGATATTTAAATTTCACAAAGGTACTCCTCTAAATTGGGCGCTTCCTTGGAGTGCGCCAACTTGTTGGCGCTTTGGAATAAATACCAAAGCGGTGACAATTCACCGCACTCCAAGGAGGTGCGCCACACTAAATCGCTGATTCTAATCGCTGGCACGAAGCCGGAGCAACACGGCGCGAGCTACGTCGAGAACTTCGTCTTGCTCATCGTCCGTCAAAACCAGCCGTAAAACACCGTTGGGCGTGAATATGGCCCCTCCGGTCGTGGTCACGAAATCACTCAGTTTTTCGGGAGAAATCCGCGCTTTTTCACTAAACTTGACCGCCACTCCGTCCGGCGTCCGATCAATCGAAATTATCCCCAATTCTTCTGATAAACGACGCAAACGCGCGTATGCAAATAACCGATCGACCGACACCGGAATGCGTCCATATCGATCCTCGGTCTCCGTTCGAATACTCGCCAGCGTCGCCTCGTCACGAGCCGAAGAGACCCGCTTGTAAGTTCTCAACCGCTGACCCATGTCAGAAATGTATTCGTCGGGAATCGCGACATCCACGCCCAAATTGAGCGTGACGCTTGTCTCGTCCTCAACTTCTTCGCCTTGCAGTTCAGCGACCGTACGCTCCAGCATCTGCGTGTAAAGATCGAAGCCGAGCGCCTCCATGTGCCCCGATTGCTCGCCCCCCAGAAGATTCCCGGCGCCACGCAGTTCAAGGTCGAGGGCCGCGATACGAAATCCGGCGCCCAAGTCAGAAAACTCACGAATGGCTGCTAAACGTCGACGGGCAATGGGTGAAAGCTCCTGTTCACTGGGTATTAGCAGGTAGGCGTAAGCCCTGCGGCTCGAACGCCCGACACGCCCGCGTAATTGATAAAGCTGAGAAAGACCGTAGTGATCGGCGCGATTTATGATGATAGTGTTCGCGCGCGGGATGTCTATGCCGTTTTCGATGATGGTGGTTGCAACCAGAACGTCATATTTGTAGTCGATGAAGTCGAGCATCACCCGCTCCATCTCTTTTTCATTCATCTGCCCATGGCCTACGGCGAGTCGCGCCTGCGGAACCAGACGCTTCACGAGCGCCGCAACCGTCTCGATCGTCTCCACGCGATTGTGTATGAAGAACACCTGGCCGCCGCGCGACAGTTCCAGATCGATCGCCGACTTGATCACACTCTCGGAAAACTGGACCACTTGAGTCTGAATCGCGAGTCGATCGCGAGGCGGCGTTTCGATCAGCGACATATCGCGCATACCGCTGAGCGACATGTTGAGCGTGCGCGGAATCGGCGTTGCCGAAAGCGTTAGCACGTCGACTTTCTTCTTGAGATGTTTGAGCCGCTCTTTGTGCGCGACTCCGAAACGCTGTTCCTCGTCGACCACAACCAGGCCGAGATCTTTGAACTGCACGTCCTTTGAGAGAATTCGGTGCGTGCCGATGATCACATCCACTTCACCGGTCTCGATTCTCTTCACTACTTCCTTCTGTTCTTTCGACGAACGAAAGCGCGATAACAATTCGACTTTCACCGGGAACGGAGCAAAGCGATTGCGAAACGTGTCGTAGTGTTGATACGCGAGCACTGTTGTCGGCGTTAATATCGCCGCCTGCTTTCCTTCCATCACTGATTTGAAAGCGGCGCGCAT
>DASTVU010000303.1:0-8615 GCA_035758935.1 Pyrinomonadaceae bacterium
TCCCGATCATCACGATCTGCGCGCTGTTGTTGTTGATGATCATCGTCTTTTTGCTCGACATCATTTTCCGGTGGGTACCGTTTTTCTTGTTCTGTTTTCCGATACCTAAGTTGAAGGCAAAAGCATGAAGAAGTTTTCTCGCGCAAAGGCGCAAAGGCGCAAAGAAAACCGCAAAGAAGAATCGAGTTTCTCTTTGCGTTCCTCTCTGCGCCTTTGCGCCTTTGCGGGAGAAGTTTTGTTGCAACCGTTCTGGCGCTCCTGATGTTATCGAGCACGTCGCCGGCGCAAGCGCCAGCGAACGATACTTACCTCTTCAACGATTCGCACTTCCACTTAACGAACTACATCCAGGAAGGCACCGACATCCACGATCTCCTCAAGATAATGGGAAACAAAGCCGGACGTGTAGCTCTGTTCGGTATCCCACTACAACAACAATGGTCATATCGCGTCGATGAAAATCGTGCCCCAAGTTATTACCTGAACTCCGACGCGCCACTCTATTACTACTCGTTCACGGACGCATGGATCGCAACCGCGTACAAGTCTCTTTCAAAGGAAGAGCAGGTACGGTTCGATCCGATGATCACTGGTTTCAATCCCTCGGATATGTATGCCGCAGATCACATTCGACGTGTGCTTACAGCCTTTCCCGGTGTTTTCAGCGGCATCGGTGAATTCAGCATTCATAAGGAATTTGTTTCCGCAAAGATCTCGGGCGAAGTCGCAAGTCTTCAGGACCAGGCACTCGATCGCCTGATCGACTTCGCCACAGAAGTTGGCCTTGTAGTTCTCATTCACAACGACGTGGACGTTCCATTCGCAAAGCCCGGCGCTGAGCCTGCTTATGCAACCCAGATGAAAGCGCTGTTCAAACGCCACCCCAACACAACGTTTATTTGGGCTCATATCGGCGTCGGGCGGATCATTCGGCCAGTCAGGGAACAGGCCGCAATCGTCGAAGAGATCATCAACGATCCGAAGCTGGTCAACGTCCAGTTCGATATTTCCTGGGATGAAGTTGCCAAGTACATCGTCGCTACGCCTGAATCGACTAAGAATGCAGCGACGATTGTGAATCGTCACCCGGATCGTTTTCTCTTCGGCACCGACGAAGTCGCTCCTCCAAACCAGCAAAAATATCTCAGCGTCTACAACCAGTATGAACCTTTCTGGAAGTTGCTGACTCCCGAAGCCAGCGACAAAGTGCGCAAGAAAAACTACGAAAGAATCTTTGATGAAGCGAGACGGAAAGTGCGCAGTTGGGAGGCGGCGCATGTCAAATGAATTTCTTCTCTTTGCATTCTCTGTGTTCTCGATGCTCTGTGGCTTTACAACCAGTCCCTTCGCCACAGGACCTATGCTCACTACAGAACGCAGAGAATGCAAAGAGAAGAATCAGGGCAGGAGGTTTTGAAATGAACGCGAAAACTATGTGCTCAGGATATTCACAAAAATTGATTCGTTATCTCGCGGTGTTCACCTGCGCGGTCATCCTGTTGCCCGCCAACCCGCTGGTGTTTGCGCGATATGTACATCAACCAGTCGAGGACGCGGCAGTAAAGATTCCAGCGGAGCAACTCGATTCACTGGTTGCGCCAATCGCGCTGTATCCGGACAACCTGCTCAGTCAAACACTTGTGGCGTCAACTTATCCGCTCGAGATTATTCAACTGCAGCAGTGGTTGGAACGAAATCCCGACCTTCTAAAAGACCAGAAGAAGTTGGCTGAGGCAGTTAAGAAACAACCATGGGACGCGAGCATTCAGGCAATGGCGGCACTTCCCGACGTCGTTAAGCGTCTCTCTGACGACATTCAATGGACCACTGATCTCGGCAACGCCTTCCTCGCGCAACAGAAGGACTTGATGGACGCGATCCAGCGCATGCGCAACAAGGCTCAGGACACAGGAGCCCTTGCGTCCAATCAACAACAGAAAGTGCAGACCCAGGTAATCGAAAGCAAGGAAGTGATTGTGATCGAGCAGGCGAGTCCGGAAGTGGTTTACGTACCCTCGTACAACCCGACGGTTGTTTACGGTGCGCCTGCTTATCCATACCCGCCAATTTACTACCCACCTTCAACGGGAGCAGTGATCGCCGCCAGTGCGATCTCGTTCGGCGTTGGTTTGGCCATGGGCGCTGCCTGGGGCGGTGGCTGGGGCTGGGGAGCCGGATGGGGTGGTGGTGACATCGACGTAAACATGAATAACAACTTCAACCGCAACACGAACATCAGCGGCGGCAATCGTGTCAACAACATCCAGGGTGGCAATCGCACAAATGTCGGGGGCGGTAAGTGGCAACACAATCCGTCGCATCGTGGTGGTGCTCCTTACGGTGACCGAGGAACGGCAAACAGGTTTGGAGGCACCGCGCGAGGAGATTCGTTACAGAACCGCCAGCGAGCTGCGCAACGAGACATTGGCAGACAAGGCGGAAATCTCAGGAGTAACGATCGCGTTGGCGATCGCGGCGGTATTGGTGACCGCGGTGGCGTTGGTGATCGCGGCAATCGTGGCGGTGTCGGTGACCGTGGCGGTGTTGGCGATCGAGGAGGCGTAGGCGATCGCGGGAATCGCGGTGGCGTTGGCGATCGTGGTGGTGTTGGTGACCGCGGAGGCGCCGGTGATCGAGGCAATCGCGGCGGCGTTGGCGATCGCGGTAGCGTCGCCGACCGCAGCAACCGTGGCGGTGTTGGAGACCGCAGCAGCGGTATAGGCGATCGGAGCGGTAATCGTGGTTCCAGCATCGGCGATCGAAGTGGTTCCGGATCGATCGGCAACCGTGCGAGTGGCGACCGTGTGGGCAATCGCAGTATTGGCAGCAGCTCAGGAAGTCGTGGCGGCTTTGGTGGTGGCTCCGGAGGTTTCAGTGGAGCCAGCGCGCGCTCAAGCAGCAGTCGCGGTGCTTCCAGCATAGGCAGCAGTCGGGGCGGTGGAGGCTTCGGCGGCGGTGGTGGCAGTCGTGGCGGTGGTGGTGGTGGCAGTCGTGGCGGTGGTGGTGGTGGTGGTCGCGGTGGTGGCGGCCGAAGGAGGTAAAGGTTATGAATCGCAAAAAGATCACAACATTGTGTACCCGGATTTCTACGTGGCTCGTTGCCGTAACTCTCTTTTGTTTTGCGGTGATGCCGGTAGTCACGTCCCAAACAACCGTTGAGAGAAAAGGCAAGTCGTTCGCAACCGCACAAGAGGCTGCTGATGCGCTTATCGCTGCTGCCGAGAAATTTGACGAGACAGCTCTCACCGAAATTCTTGGACCAGACAGTTACGACATCATTCACACGGGTGAACCCGCGCGAGATCGCGAGGTAGCGCAGAAGTTTGCCGAACAAGCCCGGCTCAAGACAAACGTCGCCTTGCAACCAAAGAATCCTCGCCGTGCGATCCTTGAAATCGGTGAAGACAACTGGCCGTTTGCTGTGCCAATCGTGAAGGTTGGCTCGAGCTGGTCGTTTGATTCGAAGGCGGGCCGCCAGGAACTTCTGTACAGACGGATTGGCGGCAATGAGCTTGATGCGATTGCAATATGCCGTCATTACGTCGATGCGCAACACGAGTATGCACTGACTAAACGCGGCACCTCCGGAGTTAATCAATACGCGCAACGCATTATCAGCACCCCCGGCAAGCAGGATGGTCTCGCCTGGCAAAACAGCGACGGCACCTGGGCTGGTCCGATCGGAGAAAAAGTCGCACAGGCAATCGCTCGCGGGTATTCGTCAAGGACGGAACCGTTTCACGGTTATTTCTTCAAGATCTTGAAAGGGCAGGGACCGGCGGCGCCGCTGGGTGAGTTGGACTTTGTGGTGAAGGACGTGATGATCGGCGGCTTCGCCCTCATCGCCTTTCCCGCACAGTATCGCGTCACCGGTGTGCAAACATTCATGGTGAGTAACGATGGAGTGGTCTACCAGAAAGATCTTGGGCCAAAGACTGTCGAACTAGCTGCCGGGATCGACCGATTCAATCCGGACAAGACGTGGACTCCGGTGTTGGATCAATAGAGCTCAGGTCTTCTTTGTGCAACCTCTGTGTTCTCTGTGTCTCTGTGGTTTAAAGAATTCAAAGGGGAAAGCCACCACAGAGACACAGAGAACACAGAGGTTGCACAGAGAGAAGACGAGGAATGTGATGAAGAAGCTACTAATTTATTTCTTGCTGTGTGGTCTGATTGCAGCTCCTGTAGTTAACGCGCAGCAGATACGAACGGAACGAGATCTTCTCGGCGAGAAGCAGATTCCGGCTGACGCTTACTACGGTGTGCAAACAGCTCGGGCGCTCGAAAACTTTAAACTTTCCGGCGTCCTCATCAACCACTATCCGGGCTTCGTTGAAGCCTGGGCCATCGTCAAACTCGCCGCGGCTCGTGCCAATACCGATGTCGGCGCGATGAAGCCGGACCGTCTGGCCGCGATCGAAAAAGCTGCTGCCGCAATCAGGAAAGGAAAGTATCACGATCAATTCCTCGTCGATTGGTACCAGGGCGGCGCCGGCACTTCTACAAACATGAATGCCAACGAAGTGCTCGCCAACATCGGATTGGAATTATCCGGTCACAAGAAAGGTGAGTACCAGTTTCTCGAACCTCACGACGATCTCAACATGTCGCAGTCGACTAATGATTCGTACCCGACTGCGCTCAAGGTCGCCTTCTTACTGCGCAACGATCGATTGATCGAAGAGCTGGAAAAGCTGGCTGCTTCTTTTCGCTTAAAGGGCGCTGCGTTCATCGAGATCGTGAAGATGGGCCGCACCGAAATGCAGGACGCCGTTCCCATGACCGTGGGCCAGGAGTTTCATGCGTTTGCGGCAAGCCTCGAAGACGAAATCAAGCTGCTACGCGATGCGGAGAAGTACCTTTACGCAGTCAACATGGGAGCGACCGCAATCGGCACCGGGATCAATGTCCCAAAGGGTTATGCCGAGAAATGCGCATTCCATCTTGCAAGACTGACTGGAAAACCGATCGTGCCGGCGACGGACATGTTGGCAGCCACGTGGGACCAGCAGGGGTTCGTCGTGTACTCCTCCGCGTTGAAAAGCCTTGCAATCAAACTCTCAAAAATCTCGAGTGATCTGATCCTGCTTACTTCCGGACCACGCGCGGGCCTGGGAGAGATTAATCTCCCCGCTCTGCAGCCGGGATCATCGATCATGCCCGGAAAGGTAAATCCGGTTGTGCCGGAAGTGGTAAACATCGTCGCCTTTCGCGTGATCGGAAACGATTACAGCGTCACGCTTGCCGCTCATAGCGGGCAGTTACAGCTCAATGCTTATGAACCGTTAGCAGGTCTCGCGGTGATGGAATCGCAAAGCCTGGTCTACAACGTGTCCGGCTTATTTAGAACGAAATGCATTGACGGAATCACTGTCAACGAGCGCGTGCTCTCGCGGTACATGGAAACCACTGTGGGAATCGTTACGGCGTTGAACCCGGTGCTGGGTTACGACAAAGCGACGGAGCTTGCAGGCGAAGCGTATCGATCCGGCAAAGGCATACTCGAGATTATTCGCGAAAAGAAAATTCTTAGCGAGTCTCAAATCAAGGAGCTACTCGACCCGATCAAGCTTACTAATTTGGATAAGAGCAAGTATCAGGGGAAGCATTGATGTGCCCTGATCTTTGCAAAGGAGAAAGCAATGACTGATAACAAGCACCCGGATGATCCTCTTGGAAACAGTGACGAATTGATCTCGCAGGAGATCCCGCCCGGTGTGGATCGTCGCACTTTCCTGATGCGAAGTGCGGTGGTGGGCGCAGCTGTCTTGATCAACGGCCGCCCGATGTCCGCCCAGGAGCAGACACAAAGAGCCAGTGCGGCCCCTCCGCCCCTCGATCCGAAACTCAACGTCGTGCAGAAGGGCAAAGGCCCGGTCATGACCTTGCTCGATGAGTTCTACAAAGTTGGCCCAGGGCCTTCGAGCTCGCACACGATCGGCCCGATGCGCATTACCTACGATTTCTACCAGCGCGCAATCAAGCTTCCCCCAGACAAACTCGCCAAAGCAACGGCTCTGAAAGTTCATCTTTTCGGAAGCCTGAGCGCGACCGGTAAAGGCCACGGCACTGAGCGCGCCGCACTTGCCGGATTGGTAGGCAAGGAGCCGGCAACCGTGGATCCTTTGTTTCTCGACAGCCTGCGCGACAAACCCGACCAGGTGTTCCCGGTGAAGCTCGGCGACAAGTCGATCAACGTGAGCCTGAAGGACATCATCTACGACGCGACTAAGGGCGACTTCAAACATCCGAATACCATGACCGCCAAGCTCATGGCTGGAGATGAACTGCTGCTCGAGCAGGAGTACTACTCAGTCGGGGGCGGTTTTATCGAGTGGAAGGGTTATACGCCGCCGAAGAAAAACCCACCGAAATACCCGTATGCGACGATGAAGGAACTGCGAGCGCACGCAGACAACAACAAGCTGACCATAGCCCAGATAATACTGGCTAATGAGATGTCGATTGCCGGCAGGACGGAAGCTGAGGTGTTTGCGTTTGTTGACAAGATCACTAACGCGATGGTGGCGACAGTGAAGTCCGGATTGAAAGCGCCGGAAGATGATGTTTTGCCTGGTCCAATCAAACTGCACAGCAAGGCTGCGACTGTTTACAAACGGGCCATGGACGAGGCCTATCAGTCGGACCGCGGTATTGGTGCGCTGTCGGCATACGCGTTGGCGGCGTCGGAAGAGAACGGACGCGGCCATCTCGTTATTACCGCGCCGACAGGCGGTTCCGCGGGAGTAATGCCTTCACTCGTCTACGGGCTCGGCGAGGGAGGCCGCAAACTGGCGCCGGAGAAGATCCGCATGGGAATGCTCGCTGGCGCGGCGATTGGTTACCTGTGCAAACATCACGCAACTCTCTCCGCTGCTGAAGGTGGCTGCCAGGCCGAGATCGGTGTCGCGTCGTCGATGGCCGCGGCACTCATCGCAACTGCACACGACGCGAGTTCACGTGTAGTCGAGAATGCGGCTGAATCAGCATTGGAGCATCACCTCGGGATGACGTGTGATCCTGTCGCAGGCTACGTGCAGGTTCCGTGCATCGAGCGGTGCGCGTTCGGCGCCGTCAAGGCGTGGACTGCCTACGCGATCGCCAGCAATGAGATCGAGACCAGACATCGCGTCGGATTCGACGAGTGTGTCCAGGCGCTGGCCCAGACCGCAAAGGAAATGAACAGCAAGTACAAGGAAACGAGCGAAGCCGGATTGGCTCTTTCCGTCGTGCTCTGCTGATCAAGTATTAGTTCTGGGTAGCTTGCTCAAGAGTCACTGTTGGACCGGGTCAGTACCGTAACGCGGTAGCGTCGGGTCGACGTTGGGCCTCAATAATCGAGGAATATCGCATTAACCCGACGCTACCGCGTTACGGTACTGACCTCATCCAAGCACGGATCCTGACTTTTGAGGCACAGCCGTTCGGGTGGAGTTCACCATGTTGGTCCATCGCGCATACTTCAAACTCACGATTACTGCAGCGTTAGCGTCAGTGGGTTTGCTCTTCACTTCTGCAAGCGCGCAATCTCCAATGACCCGACCTGTTAATTCGGATAAACAGATCGTTAACAAAGTTGCTGCTGAGACGCCCAAGCCAGGCGACCTCGAATCCGACATCGCCGCGGTGAAGGCTGAAAACGCAGCGTTTCGTGAAGCGCTTCGCAAGATGGAGGAGCAGCAGAAGGCGTTGTTGGAAATGCTCGACCGTTTGCAACGGAAGATTGATGGCCCCGCTGTTGGAAATATGCCAGCGAATGGACCAGCAACGTCGACGGACGATGCGAACAATCAAACGCTGCCGGCGCAGGCAGCAGATGCGGCAGTGTTATCACCACCCGCAGTCCCGCAGGACAAACCTGACGAAGATCGATACCAGGACGGAATTCTTATCTGGGAAACGAAGGACGACTCCAGTATCCCGTTCCAATTGCGGTTCACCAACATTACGCAGTTCAGATATCTCAATACTCAGAGCGCCAACGACACCTTCACCGACCATTTGGGTAATGAACGCACAGTCGCACACCGTAATGATGTCGGTGTAAACCGCTCCATGTTTACATTTGCCGGTTACATTTTTGATAAAAGGTTGAAATACAACCTCTTGACCTGGACTTCCGCCGTTACAAACCAGATTGTCGTAGCCGGTAATATTGGCTGGCAGTTCAACAAGGCGTTCACGCTGACAACAGGTTATTGGTCCGTCCCGGGGACGCGATCACTCGTTTTCACGTTCCCATATTTTACTCAACCCGAGCGGAGCCTCGCGGACAACTTCTTTCGACCCGGGTTCACACAGGGAATCTGGGCGACTGGAGAACCGGTGAAAGGTTTGAACTACGAGGTATTCCTCGGCAATGGCCTGAATACGCTGACGATTCCAACATCAAAGATCGATACGCACATGGTCCTTTCCGGCAGTGTATGGTGGGAGCCAAATGGACCGTGGGGACCCGGCGGCAAATCCCGCAACATGTACGACGATTATTTTAACTCCGAGAAGCCTCTCCTTCGATTCGGTACGAGCTTCACCAGGTCAAGAGAAGATCGGTTTTCAAATCTCGATCAAAGCAATCCGGAAAATACATCGATCCACAACTCTGATGGAGTGCT